>JAGHUO010000087.1 GCA_018064785.1 Candidatus Treponema equi | reverse complement strand
ATTCCGTCTGGAATCACTGAGCTTGATTCAATGACTTCTGGTTTCCAGAATTCTGAAATGATCATCATCGGTGCCCGTCCTTCAATGGGTAAGACAGCCCTTGCTCTTTCCATGATGCAGCATATTGCCATTGAACGTGAAATTCCATGCGGATTCTTCAGCCTTGAAATGTCCGGCCTTCAGATTGGCCAGCGTCTTGTTTCCCAGGTTGCCCGTGTTTCCGGAAAAAAAATCCGTAACGGTATGCTTAAGCTTGATGATTTCAAGAAGATCCAGGATGCAGCCGGAATTATCTACAATTCTCCGTTGCATATTGTCGACGTTCCTAACATGAAGCTTCTTGATATCCGTGCCATGGCAAGACGAATGAAAGTCAACCAGAAGGTTCAGATCATCTTCATAGACTATATCGGTCTCATTACATCCGAGAATCCTGAGCAGGCCATGTTTGAACAGCAGTCTGCCATCTCAAAATCCCTCAAGAGTCTTGCCCGTGAACTTGATATTCCTATTGTTGTTCTTTGTCAGGTTGCCCGCGCTGCGGAAGGCGATGAACCAAACCTTGCCCAGCTTCGTGGTTCCGGTTCCATCGAACAGGACGCCGATGTTGTCATGTTCATCCATGGTGACCGTAAGGCAAATAAGGAGACCAACGAAGGCTATGATCCTGTTCAGCAGAGAAAGATCATTGTAGCCAAGCAACGTAACGGTCCTATTGGTGACGTTGAAGTGCAGTTCCTTTCAAGCTATACAAAGTTCGAGAACAAGGCTCGGGAACAGCAGTAGTGGAGCAAAGATTTCTGTATGCATGGCAAAAAATAAAAAAATTTATATTTTTTATCATTTTGCTATTGACACTAATCCGTCAATTGTATATAGTCTAATCATCACTTGCCGGCGTAGCTCAGCTGGTAGAGCGGAGGACTGAAAATCCTTATGTCATCAGTTCGATTCTGATCGCTGGCAAATGAAAGACCCATCAAACGATGGGTCTTTTTTTATGCATAAAATAGTCCGGGTTGTTTTTCGTGTTTCCGGATTTCTTGTTAAAAGGCCTTTTTTGGTTTATAATTATAGAATGAAATGGTTAATTCTTGCTCCTTCATCAGACAACGCTGAGAAATTTGTAGGCTTTCTTGAAACAAAGAAATGTGAATCATCTGTATTTGGAATTGATTGCGAATATAAGGATCTTTTTGCTGCCATAAAGTCGGCGGATAATTTCATTGTTTGCGATACGGAAAAACTTGCTGAAAATCCAAAATTCAGTTTTATTTATGGTCTCATTGCAGAACGAGGGCAGTTTGTCATTGTCCAGGGAAAAAATGTTGATTCCCTCAATGATTTTGTATGCGGTTGCGACAACATCGTCTTTGCCCAGACAAAAGCTGATGGCTTAAAGATTCTTCGTTCCAACTTCAAGACATATTTTGATGTGGATACACAGAACAATGCCCGCAGGGAACTTCTTTCGAGGGGGCTTCCTTTCACAGCTGACTGCATGGCCCATTTCATCGAAAAAGACAAACCAGAGATCGTTGATCTTGTGTATACAGCCGGCCTTGATGTCAATTCATTTACTGAAGACGGAGTTCCTGTTCTTTGTGCCGCTACACGCTGTGGCAATGTTGAATATGTAAAATGGCTTCTCAAAAAGAATGCCGATGTAAACATCATATCAAAGGATCGTGGCTACTCACCGGTAATGGATGCCGTATGGAAGAAGAATCTTGACATGGTCAAGCTTTTCATAAAGTGCGGAGCCGACCTTGGTGTAATGAGCAGTGACGGTCAGCCTATTCTTGTTCTTGCCGTTGGTAACGGTAATGCAAAAATTGTTGAAACACTTCTCAAGGCTGGTGCTGATCCTGATGTCAAGGACAGCATGGGAATGAGTGCCCGCAACTATGCAAGCCTCTTTAAAAATACAGAGCTGGTGAAGCTCATGAATAAATTCCCAAAGAAAGAGCAGTAAAAAATGTCGGTTCAGAAAAAAAAGTTTACGATAGCTATCACTGGTGGCGGTACGGGAGGTCATATCTATCCTGGTATCGCTGTCGCTGATGAGATAAGAAATCTTATTGAGGGAAAGGACATTGATCTTAAGATCCATTGGATCGGAAATTCAAAAGGAATGGACAGGTCCCTTGTTGAAAAATCATTTGTCGCTAATGGTGGCAGTGTTGATTGTTTCCACGGCATATCATGCGGAAAACTCCGCCGCTATGTTTCCTTCAGAAATTTTATAGACCTGTTCAAGATTTTTGCGGGCTTTGTAAAGGCTTTTTTCATTCTTCTTAAGATAAAGCCTGACTGCCTTTTTTCCAAAGGTGGATTTGTAAGCGTTCCTCCATGCATGGCCGCTGCCATCCTTAAGATTCCATATTTTACCCATGAATGTGATTTTACACCTGGACTTGCAACCCGCATCAACAGCAGAAAGGCAAAAAATGTTTTTGTTTCCTACGAAGACACAAAGAACTATTTTCAGTCATCTGCCAAAGACAAGTGTGTTGTGACAGGCAATCCTGTGCGTCCGGTTTTCTATGCCGATCATAGTGCGGAAGGCAGAAAATTTCTTGGTATTCCTGAAGACAACAAAAAGCCGATTCTTCTTGTCATAGGCGGAAGCCTTGGAGCTCTTCAGGTAAACAATCTTGTCACTGAGAGTCTTTCGGCTCTAAAAGAAAAATTCATCGTTGTTCATCAGACCGGCAAAGCTTTTGCCGACGCAAATCCTGACATAATGAATTCTGCCGATGCAGACTACAAGCCATATGCCTTCATCTATGGAGAGATGGTAAGCGTACTGCAGTGTGCGGATGTGGTCCTTTCAAGAGCAGGAGCAAATTCACTGTCTGAGTGTGCTGTATGTGCCAAGCCGATGGTTTTGATTCCGCTTTGTGGATCTGGAACCCGCGGAGACCAGGTTGACAATGCAAAGCATTTTGAAAGCAAAGGTGCTGCCCATGTGCTTCTTGGTTCTGATGCTACAAAGGAAAATCTTCTTGAGAAGGTCATGCTTTTTGTGGATGAAGACAAACGCCGTGAGATGTCACAGAAATGCGCAGCCTTATATGGTACCGAAAAACCTGTCACTGTCATCGCCGGAAAAGTTCTGGAGGAAATTGGACTATGAGTCTTCCTATAATTGATCTTGTTTTCTGTGTTCTCGTTTTTGTTCTCGCTTTGATTGGACTGTTCAACGGTTTCATCAATGAGGTCATGGGCAAGGTTATTCCTTTCATCTCCATATGGGTTGCCTTTGTGACTTTTGGCCATCTTGTTGGACCTTTGGAAAAACATATAAACATTCATATTGTTGCCGTCATCTGTGCGTTCCTCATTATTTTCATGGTTGTTTTCATTCTTCTGAAAATAGTTCAGCACATATTGAAGGGACTTTTCAGCAATTCGATCCTTAAATCACTGGACAGATTCCTTGGTTTCGTGTTTGGAATCGTGGAAGCCCTAGCCGTAATCTGCATCGTGCTTCTTGTACTTTATGCCCAGCCTTGGTTCAATACGGATCCTCTTTTGAAAGGCAGTCTTTTCGCAAGATTCCTTGGACCTATCGTAAAGATTCCTGCCAACGCCATTACGGAATCTGTGAAGGAACCTACGGTCATGGTCATGGGACTTTTGGGAGTGATGAATGTTTGACAATATCATTAGTCAGAACGCTACGGAACTTCTGAAGGATGACATCTCAAAAAACAGGTTGCCTGGATCTATTCTTTTTTATGGACCTTCTGCTTCCGGAAAATTCTCCTGCGCTCTTGAGACTGCCCGTGTACTTTCCTGTGAGAACAAAGGCGAGTGGACATGTACGTGCCCAAGCTGTCTCAAACACAAAGCTCTTGTAAGCCAGAATGTAATGGTCACTGGGCCTGGAAATAAAATCCTTGAGATAAATGCGGCAAAAAATACGCTTCTTATGATGAACCTTCAGAATTCCCGTCATCTTGAAGCAAGCCGTTATCTTTTCATTCGTGCAGTAAGAAAACTCACTTCACGCTTTAGTCCTGTTCTTTGGGAAGGCGAGGACAAGCTTGCAAAATTTTCGCCGCTTCTTGAGTCCATCAATGACAACCTTGAACTTATTCAGCCAGGTCGTGTACTTCCTGATGATGCAGACCTTCGCAAGATTCTTGATTCCATCAGCAGCGACTGCGAGAAGCTTGAGAGCACATATCTTTATGATTCATTGCCTGTAAACCAGATAAGAAATTTCTCGTCATGGGCTCATCTTACTTCAAGCAGTGGCAAGAAAGTCATCATAATCGAGAATGCCGACAAGATGCTGGACAGCTCTAAAAATGCCCTGCTGAAAATTCTTGAGGAACCACCTCGTGATACGATTTTTATCCTTACCACGACCCAGAGGGGAGCCATGCTTCCTACGATTCTTTCTCGTGTAAGGACCTACAGTTTTGTAGAACGTTCCGTGGAACAGCAGCAGGAGCTCATTGAAAGGGTGTTTCATACTGCCGGTCTCAACAATGGAAAACCTTGCGAATCGATCAATGATTTTCTCCTGACATATCTTCCTGTCAAGCCGGAATCAATCTATGCCCAGGCTTCATCCTTCTTTGAGAAAATCGCCCAGGGCCATGTTCCTGATATTACACAGATTGTCTCAAACTGCTGCAATTTTGAGCCAAGAGTCATTTTTGATATTTTCATACGCGGAATAATAGAAGCCCAGAAGCATCTCCTTTCATCAGGACCTGGTGCTGAGACTTCCGCCCGTCTTCTTGAGATTCTTCGTGATGCATATAACAGCGTTACAGTTTTCAACCAGACTCCGACAGCTGTCCTAGAGGAACTTGCTAGAAGCATAATGCAGCTTAATTTCCTTAACAACGGAATCCTTAGGGGTGAACAGGGTGAGTGACTTTGTAGGCAAAGCTTCCGGAAAAATTAAGAAGCTGTCCGACGAACAGGTTGAACTTCTGATTTCCACGATCCGTGAAGAGAACGACATCTTTGACAGCATTCTCGAAAGCCTTTCCAGCGGTATTATTGTTGTCGGCAAAGACTGGAAGATAATAAAAAGCAACAAGTCGGTGAAAAGACTTCTTCCTTTGTCCAAGCATTATCATGACAACAACAGTCCTATATGGGATCTTGTAGAGGAAAAAGATATTTCCGCATTCCTTAAGAAAACCGCCAATGACAATGTGTTCAACGTGAGTGAAGAATATTCGATTACAGGTTCAAAAGGTGTTGTTTTCATTACAGTTACAGTATTGCCGTTGGTCCGCAATTCAAGCATTGAAGGTGCCATTATCACTGTAAGCGATGTCACTGCAAAAAGGCAGCAGGAAATCCTTCTCCACAGAATGGACAGCCTTCAGAGCCTTACAAACCTGGCTGCTTCTGTTGCCCATGAAATCAAGAACCCTTTGGGAGCCATAAGCATCCATATCCAGCTTCTGCAGAAAGCCGTAAAAAAATGCAGGGCAGGCGACGGAAATCTTCCAGACGAGAAGTTCATGGAAAAGTACCTTGATGTTGTCAATGAAGAAATAGATAATCTTAACAGGATTGTAATGGACTTTCTTTTTGCTGTACGTCCTGTGAAGGTTCAGCTGGTGCTTGCAAATCCAGATGAGACCATAAGAAAAACTGTTGAATTCTTCAGGCCGGAATTTGAGGAAAACGGAATAGAAATAACCTTGAGCCTGTGTGATGAAAGCCGTCTCCTTGTGGATGAGAAACTTTTGCGCGAGATAATTGTTAATCTTGTACAGAATGCAAAAGCCGCTGTACTTTCAAAGGTCGACGAGGAAGGCAGCAAAGTTGCTGTGAATTCCTTCATAAAGGATGACAGGTATATTTTGACTGTAGCTGACAATGGTTGCGGTATGGACAACGTCACATGTTCTCATGTTTTTGAACCTTACTATACGACAAAGGCAAACGGAACTGGTCTTGGACTTACTACGGTCTATAAAATAATTAAGGAATTCCAGGGAGACATTTCTGTTACTTCAGAACCTGGACGTGGAACAGTTTTTACGGTGTCTCTTCCTGTTCCACAGCATACAACCATGCTTCTTGAAGGAGTCAATCGATGAAATTTACTCTTCTTATCATTGATGATGAAAAGAATATACGTGATGGACTTGCTGCCAACTTTGAGCTGGAGGATTACAACGTAAAGACCGCTGCCTCCGGCGAAGAAGGCATAGAACTTATTTCAAAGGGCGACATCGATCTCGTCATTACTGACCTCAGAATGCCTGGAATAAGCGGAGAAGAAGTTCTTAAGCATGTTGCTACAGTTACACCGGGAATTCCTGTCATCATCCTTACAGGCCACGGAAGCATCGATGCGGCTGTTGATGCCATGCGTCACGGTGCCTATGACTTTCTTACAAAGCCATTGAACCTTGATCAGCTTGGACTCATTGTAAAACGTGCTCTTGAAAGCCGTGAGATGAAACTTGAGCATCAGGAACTCAAGAAGTCAGTTGAATCAAACAATGCATTCAAGGGAATGATTGGAAAATCACCTGCCATGCAGAAAATACAGGAAACGATTAGAAAAGCTGCTGACTCAAGGGCAAGCGTTCTCATTACTGGTGAAAGCGGTGTCGGTAAGGAAGTTGTGGCACGTGCTGTCCATGAACTTTCAAGCCGTCATGACAAGGCCATGATTGATGTACATTGTGCCGCATTAAGCGAGACTCTTCTTGAAAGTGAGCTTTTTGGACATGAGAAGGGTGCCTTTACTGGAGCTGACCACATGCAGAAAGGACGTTTTGAACGTGCCCATGGAAGCACCATATTCCTTGATGAAATCGGTGAAATCAACCAGAGCGTGCAGATCAAGATCCTGAGGGTTCTTGCTGAACGCAGTTTTGAACGTGTTGGCGGCGAACAGACCATAAATGTTGATGTGCGTGTTGTCGCTGCCACAAACAAGAACCTTGAGGAAGAAATCAAGGCTGGCAGATTCCGTGAAGATCTTTACTACAGGTTGAACGTCATCCACATACATGTTCCTCCTCTAAGGGAGCGTAAAAGCGACCTTCCTTTGCTTGCCGCAAATTTCCTTGGCCAGTTCAATGAAGAAAACGGAAAGAAAATAAAGGGGTTTGACAACAAAGCCAAGGCTGCCATAAATCGGTATGACTGGCCTGGAAACATCCGTGAGCTTAGGAACTGTGTTGAAAGTGCAGTTGTCATGTGCAGTGGCGATGAGATAACCTTGGATGACCTCCCTGCAAACGTGGCCAGCAGCACAAATGAGAATTCAATCTCAATTCCATTCGGCACAACCATGGAAGAAGCAGAAAAAATAATCATTGAGCAGAATCTTGCTGCCAACAAAAACAACAAGACAAAGACTGCGGAAATTCTTGGAATTGGAAGAAAGACTTTGCAGCGAAAGCTTGCGGAGTGGGGCATTGGCGAAGGAGATGATTCTGATGGAGACAATGTATGACAGACTTGGAGATCTGTTGTCGGAAACTCTAGAGGCAGGTCATGTAAAATACGTAAAACCAAGTCCAAAGGAAGAGCCGGAACCGGAGCAGGAAAACAAGGCCAGTGAAAGGCCTTCTGAGGACCTGCATGAAAAACCTTCCGCCGAAAAAAAGAAGCGGCAGAATACACATACACAGTCAAATTACCGTCAAAAGGATCAGCCTCAGGCTACCATAATAAAGACTATACCTCCTGAACTTGAACGGGCCTACAGACTTCTTGGAATATCGGCGAATGCCACCAAGGACGAGATAAAGAAAGCCTACAAGGACAAGCTTATGTATTTCCATCCTGACAGGCATACGGGCAACGCGATTCTTGAAAAAGTCGCCACGGACAAGACGCGCCAGGTCATGGAAAGCTACGAACTTATACTGAAATATCTTGAAAAATAAAAAAGCACAGTTTTGAAAAGGAACTTAAAGTGTCTAAAACACATTCCTGAACAAACACTGTGCTTTTTGTATTATGTACCCCATCTCCTTGTAAGCGGGGATTACATGCAATTAGATTACAGTACCGTCTGGGATAACTGCACCCTTGCGGATGACAATGATACCTTCTGCGCTGTAGAAGAGACCGTGGTCACCGTCTTCGTACTTCTTTCCGCTGACATTGATGCAGCAGTTGTTTCCGATGTGGGCATTTTTGTCGATGATTGCTCTTTCAATCTTGCAACCCTTACCGATACCCATGTCTGGAATCTTCTTCTTCTTGTTTGCTGCCTTTTCTTCTTCTGTCTCATAGAAGTCGGCACCCATCATTACAACACCCTTAAGGTCACAGTCTTCACGGATGATCGAACGAACACCAATGACAGACTTCTTGATGCTGCTGTCGGAAATGACACATCCTTCACTTGCGAGAGTAGAGTTGAGTGTCGCATTATTGATCTTGCTTGGTGGAAGATTGCTCATCTGTGTGTAGACAGGCTTTGTTTCTTCGTACATGTTGAATGCTGGAACTGGGTTAGTAAGATCAAGTGTTGCTTCATAGAATGAGCGGATTGTACCGATGTCTTCCCAGTAGTCGTTGAAGATGTAGCTGTTTACCTGGTGATCCTTGATTGCCATAGGAATGATTTCTTTACCGAAGTCAGTCTTTTCGTTGTCAAGGAGCTTTTCCATTGTCTCTGCATTGAAGATGTAGATACCCATTGAAGCAAGGTATTCAAGGTCTGCAGGAAGGTCTCCGCGTGATTTTTCTGGAATCTTCCAGTGGTCGATGTTAAGGTCTGCGGCTGGCTTTTCCATGAAGGCTGTGATTCTGTTTGTGTCGTCAACCTGCATGATACCGAAGCCTGTAGCGTCACGGCGGTTTACTGCCTTTGCTGCGATTGTGATTTCAGCACCGCTTTCAATGTGTTCATTCATGAACTCTTTAAGGTCCATCTTGTAGAGCTGGTCGCCTGAAAGAATGATGTAGTGTGTAGGTTTCTGTACGCGGAAGTGACCGAAGTTCTTGCGAACTGCGTCTGCTGTACCTTCATACCATCCGGAATGTTCAAGTGTCTGTTCTGCAGCAAGAATTTCTACGAATCCGCCTGAGAAGCGGTCGAAGTTATATGAATTGTTGATGTGAAGATGCAACGAAGCTGAGTTGAACTGTGTCAAAAGGTAAATCTTCTTATAGCCAGAGTTGATGCAGTTTGAGATAGGGATATCTACGATTCTGTATTTGCCACCAAATGGTACTGCTGGCTTTGAGCGTTCTTTTGTAAGTGGATAGAGACGGGTTCCTTTACCGCCACCAAGAATGATTGCAAGAACTCTAGGTTCTTCTTTGATCTTTGATGCCATATTTTTAATTCCTCCGAATGATGTGTAAAAAATTATCTTAAGTTAATTATAAATCAGTTTTGTAGAAAAGCAATAAAAATAAAGGCGGAAAATTAAAATCAGCCGACTTTTTCTGCTGAAGTGCTAAGGAGGTTTCTGAAATCATCCTCCCTCATAGGCTTGGCATAGAAAAATCCCTGTGCAATGTCGCATCCGATGTTCTTGAGCATGACGCACTGTTCCTGGGTCTCGACGCCTTCCGCTACAGTCTTGATCTTGAGTTTTTTTGCCATCTCTATGACTGATGTGATGATGATGTTTTCCTTCTGGTTTTCAGGTGTTATGGAAAGGAATTCCTTGTCCAGTTTTATGACATCCGCCGGCATGTTCTTAAGAAGATTGAGGGAAGAGTAGCCGGAACCAAAGTCATCTACGGAAACCGAGAATCCGGCTTTCTTTATCTCTTTCATTACATTGATGAGTTTCTGCTGGTTGTCGAACATAATGCTTTCTGTAAGTTCGACCTCGATCTTGTTGTCACCAATGTCATATTCGTTGGCTATGGTCTTAAGCTCGCGGATAAGATTCGGGTTGTACAGATGGTAGCGGCTTAGATTGAATGAGATTGTAAGTGGTCTGAGTTTTCTTGATTCCATGGTTTTATTCCACTTGTCAAGGAAGTCACATACTTTCTTGAATACGAATTTGTCGATTTTTTCAATGAATCCATTATCCTCAAAAAGGGGAACGAACTTGCCTGGCTGAAGGAATCCTTTTCTCGGATTGTTCCATCTGATGAGGGCCTCGGCGCCCATTACTTCTTCTGTGGTGAAATCATACTTTGGCTGGTAGAAAACCTCGAATTCCTTGTTGAGAAAGGCATTCTCCATTGTCATGGTGATTTCACGGTTCCATTCATGGGAAGTTCTCATTTCTTCCGTATATTCGATTACGCGGTGTGTTGCGTGGGTATGACGGCATAGTTTCTGTGCAAGGTTTGCCTTGTCTATCATTGAGTCTATGGAATCAGAAGGTGTATCGATGTAATAGACGCTGGTTGTGAAGGTAAAATTGTAACGTTCAGGAAGTATGTCCTTGAGAATGTCCTTTACCGTGGTCATGACAAAGACCCGTTCCTCGACGTTCCAGAAAAAATCAGGATTCCGTGTAAAGAAAATGAAGTTGTCGGCATAAAAGCGGACTATATATTCGTTTTTCTGGCATTGCTTAAGAAAATGTTTACCTACGCGCTTTAGGATCTCATTACCTGTTCTTGTTCCGTAGGTTTCATTGATCAGCCCCAGATTGTCTATGTTGAAGGACAGGATCATGTATTCCTTTGGTCTGGCACATGAGAGCAGCTTTGATACATTCCGCTTGAAATGGTCATAGTTTGGAAGGCCAGTTACGGAATCAAATTCCAGCTGATGGTTTTTGCGTTTTAGTATCAATAAAAGAAGGAAAATTATAAATAGAATAAAGGTAAAGATTGCAGTCTGTAGCAAAATGGAGGAAAGGCTTTGGGATGTCACAATTGCAGAAATGTCTGGCATTTCAGATCCTTTTACTGGAGGGCGGATAAACTCTCCAATACTATTTTAATTCTCCACCCGAATTTATTATAAAAGCAGATGTTTAAAAATGCAACATAAATCACAATTATATGCAATAAATAGAACGTGTGGTTATTGATTCCGTCTTGCTGGTACCATACAAATTTATCTAAACTGAAAATCTGCAAGTCCGATAATAATAGTAGAGGTATGGTATATGATTAGAGGTTGGTACATTGGAGCAAGCGGAATGAATGCCCAGCAGAACAGACTGGACACAATTTCCAACAATCTTGCAAATGTTGATACTACAGGTTTCAAAAAGGAAATTCCTGTCAGCAAGGAATTCAGCGAGCTTCTTCTTAGAAGGACTCAGGCAGACGGAATCTACAAGACTAACTTTGGTTCCTGCGATGTTGCTCCAGTGATCGGCAGCATTGGTCTTGGTGTAGAAACAAACGAACTTTACACAGACTTCCAGCAGGGCTCTTTCAAAAACACAGATACAAAGACAGACATGGCATTGAGCGGAGAAGGTTTCTTTGTTGTTGAGACTCCAAGCGGAGAACGCTATACACGCAACGGAAACTTCCACCTTGGCAAGGAAGGAATTCTTCTTACAAAGGAAGGTTATCCTGTACTTGGTGAAAATGGTCCAATCCATGTAGAAGATGATAAATTCTATGTAAACCAGGACGGAATGATCTACAACAAGGAAGACAATGCTCCTGTTGACCGCATCAAGGTAGTTCGCTTTGAAAACGAACGCTACCTCAAGAAGCAGGGATCTTCACTCTGGAATACAAACGACATAGCCGGAAAGGCACACATCGCTGAAGGTGATGAACGTCCAAGATTCCTTCAGGGATATACAGAAACAAGCAACGTAAATGTTGTGAATGAAATGGTTCAGATGATCGAAGTCAACCGTGCCTACGAAGCAAACCAGAAGACAGTCCAGACACAGGACAGCATGATGGACACTCTCTGGTCAAAGGTTGTTACAGTCAATAGATAATAGGGTTTGACTTAAAGTTTTTCCTAATTTGATGGGAGGTTTTTTATGGTAAGAAGTTTATGGAATGCTGCGACTGGAATGAACGGTCAGCAGATGAATATCGATACAATTTCAAACAATCTTTCAAACGTAAATACAACAGGCTTCAAGCAGCATCGTGCTGAATTTGAAGACCTTATGTACCAGAACGTTAAGCTTGCAGGAACTCCTGCAACAGAGGATACTGTGACACCAGTTGGACATCAGATGGGTAGCGGTGTAAAGGTGGGAGCTACTCAGCGCATCATGAGCCAGGGATCACTCCAGGCTACAGGTGTGGATACTGATGTTGCCATTGTTGGTGACGGTTTCTTCCGCGTGCAGCAGTACGACGGTTCATGGGCTTATACACGTGACGGTTCTTTCAAGGTTGACTCTACAGGTCAGCTTGTGAATGCAAACGGTCTCCGTGTTCAGCCTGAGATCATCATGCCTGAAGGTTTTCAGCTTGAGACTCTCAGCATTTCTGACACAGGACGTGTGAACGTAAAGGTAAACGGCCAGCTTGATCCAATCGAAATCGGTCAGATCGAGCTCTACAGATTCCCTAACAGTGTTGGTCTTGAAAATACAGGAGACAACCTTTACAAGGTTACAAATGCTTCTGGTGATCCAATCGCAGCTCGTCCAGGTCAGGATGGAATGGGTATCGTCAAGCACAAGTTCCTTGAAATGAGCAATGTTTCAATCGTAAATGAAATGGTACAGATGATTGTTGCTCAGAGAGCCTATGAGTTCAACTCAAAGGCAATTCAGACAAGCGACAACATGCTTCAGACAGCAGCAACACTTAAGCGCTAGTCGATTAAGTTCATAGAAAAAAGTTAAAGTTACATACCTCAAAAAAAGATGGGCTGCAGGGAAACCTGTGGCCCGTTTCTTTTATGGAAAGACAAGGTGTCCTGAAAAAATAATTAAATTATCGTATAATTCAGCATAATGATTTTTGATGAATCCAGGCTGAGCCAGTTTCCGGTTTTTGGCCACATTGATGATATTTGTGATACTCTGAAAAAAACACCAGGTCGTTGTCTTGTGGTGACTGCTGAGACAGGTGCAGGAAAATCTACTGTTTTACCTGTGGGTCTTCTGGACAGGTTTGAAGGCAACATCATAATGACCGAACCTAGACGTCTTAGTGTTCTTGGTACCGCCAGCAGAATTTCCGATCTTATTGGAGAAGATTGCGGTGGAACCTGTGGATATAGGATTCATCTTGAAAGTAAAACATCAAAGGATACAAGGCTTGAAGTTGTGACAGAAGCTGTCCTTGTACGCATGCTTCAGGATGACATGTCCCTCGAAAAGTTTAATGTTGTGCTCCTTGATGAATTCCACGAGCGTTCAGTTTCCCTTGACCTTATATCACTTTTTCTTAAAGAAGCTATGGAGCTTCGTGACGATCTTTATGTTGTTGTAATGAGTGCGACCATAGATGCAGAAAGGATTGCCTCTTACTTCAATGACGCCGCGATAATGGAAATACCAGGACGTACATATCCAGTTGAAATCGACTATAAACCCAACGTGGGGATTGAGACTGCTGTTGTGGATGCCATCAATGAAAATCCTGAAGGAAATATTCTTGTCTTTCTGCCAGGCATTTACGAGATCAGAAAATGCGCTGATGATCTTAGGACCTGTTTTGGTAATGACAGTTTAGTTGAGATCCTCATTCTTCATTCATCCATATCCATGGAAGAACAGAAAAAGGTCTTAAGGACAGCTGATGGCGGTGTCCGCAGGATCATAGTTTCTTCTGCCATTGCTGAAACTTCACTTACTGTTCCCGGTGTCACCTGTGTCGTTGACAGCGGTTTTTGCCGCATGAAAGTCTTCGATCCAAATGTTGGAATGGAAAAACTTGTCACGGTTAATGAAAGTGAATTTTCAGCGGCACAAAGAGCAGGCCGTGCTGGTCGTACACAGAAAGGAAGATGTCTTCGACTTTGGAGCAGGCATGATGTAAGACAGAAAGAGATGTTGCCTGAAATCCTAAGAACCGAGCTTTCTTCTTTGGTTCTTGAATGTGCGGAACGAGGTGAATCAAACCTTGAGAGACTTGATTTCCTTGATAGACCTTCAAAGGCCTTCTGGAATGAAAGTGTTTTCCTTCTTGAGAAGACCTCCATGATAAAGGATGGAAGGATCACTGAAAAAGGAAGATGTGCCCTCAGGCTTGGAATGGACATACGTCTTGCCGGTGTTGTTCTTGCAGCAAAGGGGAACAATGGTCTCATGGAGTATGCAAGGCAGCTTTATTACGACTATGGAAACTACAGCAACGTTTCAGATGCCATGAAGAAAAAAGCATGGGAAGATGTCCTGCATCGTCTTGAGAAGACGACCTATGGAAATAGTAAAAGAATAGATGACGTCAGCATGCTTTTGCTTGAAGGCTTTGCAGACCGTCTTGCAAAAAGGCTATCACCTCCAGGGGAAAGAAAAAGCGAATATCAGTTTGTAAACGGAAGGAAGGCTTTTCTTCATGACAGCATAAAAATAAACAGTGATTGGATTGTTGCCCTTGAAGCTGATTCCGGTACAAGCATTGCCTTGATCTATAGGGCAGAAGAAATAGGCGGAATCCACTTTGCTGCCTGGCTTGAGGCAAACTCAGAGACAAGGAATGAAAGTTTTTTCAGGGATGGAAAACTATGCAAGGAAGAGCAGAGGACTCTCGGAAGCATAGTTCTTTCATCAAAAAAAATTGCTCCTGCAGTCGAGGATCTTCTGCCGGCTTGGAAAAATGAAGTCACAAAAAAAGGTCTTGATGTACTTCCCATGGATGATAACTGCAGGAAATTTCTTCTGCGTGTTCAATACTTCAGGCAGCAGGAAAACAACAATACTGATCTGTTCGATGAACTTGCTCATAGCTTTGAAGAATGGATGGACCCCTTCATGAACGGCGGAAACAAAATTGAGAGCAAGACAATTTATGATGCCCTATACTGGTATCTTGATGGCGCAGAGATCGACAGGAAAGTTCCTTCCGTGCTTGAGTTTCCTAATGGACGAAAGTTCAAGGTAACTTACGAAAAGAATGAAAAAATACGTCCTGTGGTGGAGGTTATCATACAGCGTGTCTTTGGATGCTTCAGTACACCTGAAATCATGGGGCAGAAGGTTCTCCTTAAGCTGCTTTCACCTGCTTCTAGGCCTTTGCAGATTACAGAGGACCTTGAGAATTTCTGGACAAACAGCTGGCCTGAAATATGCAAGGAAATGAAGGGAAGATACCCAAAGCATAACTGGGACTACAGAATTGCGGAAAAGGAATAAAAAAAGCCACGATATGAATCGTGGCTTATTCTTTTGTCTCATTGAGACTGTCTTTTATCCTAGAGGTTTGCTACGAGCCATGCCTTGAAGCTGTCGTAATCCTTTTCCATAGGAATTGAATTGTCAGGAAGTGTCATTACCTTCTCAAGGCTTTCTGGCATGCTTGGTTCGCGGCCAATTGCGTTTACTACAGTAGCGCCAAACTTTGCTGGGTGTGCTGTCTCAAGAAGGATAGCTGCTGCCTGCTTGTTAACAACTTTGTCTGCCCATGCAGGAATGTTTGCTGTAAGACCAGGCTTTGTGAAGTCTCCCTTTTCGCCTTTGACAAGCTTTTCCATTGCGCCGTTGCGCATGTCGTTCCATGCCTTCCATGCGATGGCTCCGTGTGGATCAATGATGTAACCAGTCTTTTCGTGGCATTCCTTGATTCCGTCGATTGTACCTGCATCGTCTGTCCAGTAAGAAGCGAACATAGAGCGTACTTCCTCAAGAGAATAGAGAGCCTTGATTCTTTCATAGTTGCTTGGTGCGCCGACATCCATAGCGTTGCTGAGTGTTGCTACAGAAGGACGTGCATTGTATTCACCAGTTGCGATCCAGTCAGGAACTGTGCGGTTTGCGTTTGTAGCTGCGACAAAACCTGTGATAGGAGCTCCCATTTCCTTTGCGATGAGACCAGATGTAAGGTTTCCGAAGTTTCCGCTTGGACATACAGCGATGATTGCTGGATCCTTGATCTGTGAATCGTGAGGGATTCTGTTCTTTACTACGATCGATGAGTACATATAGTAGAAAGCCTGTGGAAGAAGACGTGAGATGTTGATTGAGTTTGCAGAAGAAAGGCGGAACTTTTCACGCAGGTCCTTGTCTACGAATGCCTTCTTTACAAGTGCCTGGCAGTCGTCGAATGTTCCCTTTACCTTGAGTGCGCGGACATTGCCTGTGAATGTAGAAAGCTGCTTTTCCTGGAGTGGAGAAATCTTTCCATCCGGGTAGAGGATTGTGACATCGATTCCTGGTACATTGTGGAAAGCGGAACCTACTGCTGAACCTGTATCACCTGAAGTTGCTACGAGGATGTGGAGGTTGTCTTTTTCGCCACGGTTGAAGTAAGCCATTGTGCGTGCCATGAAGCGTGCGCCAAAGTCCTTGAATGCACATGTTGGACCATGGAAAAGCTCAAGGACATATGTTGTTGGATCAACCGGAACAACCTGTGATGTAAATGGATAGCAGTCAGAGATGATTGCCTCAAGGTCTGTGTCAGGAATCTCATCCTTTACATAAGGTCTTGCCATTTCAAATGCTACATCTCTGAAAGATGGGTCTGTATTTCTGTCAGTAAATGATTTGTCAAGCTTAGGGAATTCAACTGGAATATAAAGTCCGCCTGTTGCGGCATTCATTCCGTTCAATACGGCTGTTCTGAAGTTTACTTTTACCGAACTGTCTCTTGTGTCTGTATAAATCATTTTTTACTTCCTATATATGAAAATAATATAGGTAGAGAATATCAAATAAACGTATTTAATGCAAATGAAAAGGTCTAGGAAAGGGCGTAAAAAGCCACAAGGGTCGTGTTGTAGACAAAGTGGGCTGTGGCACCGGTCACTACGGAACCTGTCCTTCTGCAGCAGAGGCGCAGGATGATTCCGCATATGAAGGAATTGAGCACAGGGATCCAGCCTAGATATCTGTGGGCAAAGGCAAATACAGCAAGGGCGAAAAGTTCCCTTCCGTAGAAGCAAAGTCTTTTTCTTTTTTCTGAGTCTACAAGTTTCTGGAGAAAATCGGGAATGAACTGGCGGTAAATCACTTCCTCATAGAAAGCGCCGGTGGCCACTGTAAAAATGATGAAGAGCCATGCAAAGACGGAATCAGTGTCTGGCATGAAAGGGTCGGCCAGGGCTTCCTTGTCTACGATCAATGAAATTGCCTGCATTAGGGCAAAGACAAGCATGAGGCATCCAAGAGTTATGGAAAACCAGAATAGAGATTTTATGAAAACGGCGTTTTTTGGAAGGGCGGTGTCAGAGGTTCCGCCTTCTTTTTTCTTGAGATATGCAAGCTGGAGGTAAAGGGCAACTGCTATGAGCAGCTGGAATGCAACGGCAGGTGAAAAAGTTCCGCCCTGTGAAAGTCCATGGCCTTTTGTGACAAAAAGGGGTGGAAGGACGAGTAAAAGAAATACGATGAGAAATTCGACTAGAATATATCTTTTTTTCACAACAGATGTTATAATTTATTATTATTAAATAATCTATATATAAGTGATTTTGGAGAAAAAAAGTGCCGGTAGTAATATCAGCTGCATTGGTTGTTATTTTCGCATATTGTCTTTACAGGGGTTACTTGTCATCCAAGGATAAAATGAAGTTCTTTGCCCAGGGCTTCGACTACGGATTCCACAGAAAGGATATTTCTGTCTTGTGGAAGCTTGCCCAGGAATGTGACATCGAAGAGCCTCTTGACCTCTATGTTTCTGAAAATGCCGTCAACAAGTGCATCGCCATGGTCATTGAGAAGGCAAGGGCTGCCGGTGAGGTCAATTCCTATCCGGTACAGATGTTCCTTGACAAGCTCTACAGGTTCAAGACCAGGGTCGTCCTTGATCTTGACAACAAACGCGGACTTGAATCTACAAAATCTCTTGCCATCGGTCAGAAGCTAAGCATCATCCTTAAGGGACGTGGTGTTTTCTATTCCCACGTAATAAACAACGGCCGTGAGCTCATCATCACTTTGCCTGTCCAGGTAAACAAGCAGACCCGCAAGATAGAGCAGCTTCCTGGAGAGGAATGGGAAAACAAATCCATTTCTGTTTATTTCTGGAGAAAGGACGATGCCGGATATGCCTTTGATACCGAAGTTTTTGGTTCCGGTGTTTTCAGAAGCGACAATGCCCTTTACCTTAAGCACAGCTATAAACTTGACCGTACGCAGAAACGTCAGTCCATCCGTGTTTCCTGTGAGATATACGGCGAGATGTTTGTCATTAAGGATGAAAATGTTGAATATGACAAGGTGGAGACTGAACCTGGCTACAAATGTCTTCTTGAGGATATCAGCGAAGACGGTGCCATGATTCGTATAGGCGGAATGGGAAAGAACAATGTGCCTATCAAGATCCAGTTTGAGATCAACGGTGCCCTCATAGTCATGTTTGGTGTTATCCGTGCCGTCGAATACAATGAAAAGCTGAATCAGTCGCGCCTTCACTTTGAATGCACCCACATCGACCAGGGAATGAGGAACACCATCCTTACTTATGTCTATAATGTAATTCCAAATGAACAGAAGGAAATTAATGAGGCTATCGCACAGGCGGAATCATTTGAGAATGAAGGTGAGGTAACTCCTGATATTGTCTCACAGCCTGTAGAAGCTCCTAGTTATGATCCAAATGTGATTGTTCCCAAACCTTATGATGCCTCAGGTCAGTCAAATCCTGCAATGACGGCACAGGCAATGGCTCAGGAAAACAGCAGCGCCGCAAAAGTAAAGCCTGAGTCCATCGGTTCAAGCATGGGAAATCCAACAGACAGATAGCGGCTTGATAAGGAAGTAGAGTATGAAGAAAGTATTTGCCATTGCAGTTGTATTCATGTCTTGCTGTCTTGCTTTTTCTAAGGGCAAGAATCAGAACCTTACGGATTTTTTCCGTGGCGACATACAGGACAAGATAAACGCCGTAAAGAAATCCAGTGAGGCTGGTGATAGCAGTGTAGCAGTCCAGGCCATCGATTTTCTCATCCAGTCCAGCGATGCCCTCGCAGGTGATGAGGATTACAATGTCCTTGCTGAGACAAGCATAAAGTCATTCAATCCAAGGAACAGTGTAGGCAATGAAAAGGAAATTTCTGCCCAGCTTTGCTCGTTGTTCAAGATGACTGGAAGCCAGCGTGTAAAGATTGCCATCATCGATTTTTTCATGAAGGCTCCAAACTCGGAATCAGTCCAGCTTATCAACGATTATTTCTATAAAAAAATGCAGAACCATGAGGCCATGGATGAGGCTGTCGTCAATGCCATAAAGTTCATGGGAGCCAAGGGTAATGCGGCATCCTTCAACAGGCTTTTCATTGCTGACATTCTTGAGGTCTGGCCGGAATACTGTCCTGTAATTGAGGAAAGCTATGCCAACCTTGCGGAAGAGAACAGAAGGGAAATCCTTCAGATGGTCGTAAGTGTTCCGGCTGACAAGAAGATTCTTATTCTTAAAAAACTTATTTCAAATGCAGGAATTTCAAAGAATATCTGCGGAGAATGTGCAGAAAATGTCATGTCTTCGATAATTAATACCTATGAGGAAGAAAAATCGAAGGACAAGAAAGAAGACATAGTTGAGCTTGAGCTTTTGTGTCTTGAAACTATTGCCCGCACAAAATGGACAAGAGCATCGTCACTTACAACAAAGATCTTTGAGATTCTCCGTCTTGAATATGAGCAGCAGGTTATTTCTGTTGAGCAGTTTACAAAAGCCATATCTCATATTTCAGCTGTAGCTTCAAACGATACTGTTGTGGTCCTTTCCGCATACCTTGATTTTCTTAACAAGTGCACTGAAAATGGTCAGCCACCTGTTAAAGACGTTGTTCTTTCCGTAATCAACTGTTTGGGAGAACTGGGAGACAACAAGGCGTTTGACTTTATCTATGCTGCGACTTCCCTTGCTTACCCAGAAGAGGTAGTTGACGCCGCAAAGTCTGCCATCACAAAGCTTAAGTGGTAGAAAAGTTAAAGACTAGAATTCTCAATCCTTTTGTAGCGGCTTCGGTCGCTCTTGCTGTGTGTGTCCTTTGCGGTGTTGTTCGCATAGGGCATCGCCATCCGTTCCAATGCCTTCTGTTGCCTGAAAAGATACGGGTGATTGAAGGTACCGTTTGTTCAAATCCTTCAAAAATATCCAGCGATAGGTTTTATATCGTCAAAGTACGGGCGGATAATGTTTCAGGAAATTTATCCTACGCAGCCGGAACCAAAAGCGGTGCAAGTGGAATCGTGACCTGCCTTGTTCCGACTGATATTGTCGAAGCCTTGTATCCGGGACGGTTGTTTTCTTCCTTTGGACATGCGATTCTTATGGAGTCTGGTGAAAAAGTTTTTCTTGAAGGCAGGTTCAGCGGTGACATGTTCATATGCAGGAAAGCCAGATATCTTGGATATGAGGATTCTGTTCATGGTCGCATCAAGCACTTCAGGTCCTTGTGCAGGCTTCAGTTCAAGAGGCTGTTGTTCGGCTGGTCAAAGGCTGGCGGTTTCATTCTTGCTTTGCTTTCTGGTTCCAGGGAATACACGGAAAAAAGTCTTGGGGAAAACTTCAGACGTGCAGGGCTTTCCCATATACTGGCCTTGAGTGGAATGCATCTTTCTTTTTTTGCAGGACTTGCAGGAGGTGCAGGAAGAAAAATCTTTGGTAAAAAGATTTCTTTCTGGTTCAGGCTTTTGGGAATTATTGTCTTTGCCTGGTTTGCAGGTCTTTCTCCGTCTTTGCTAAGAGCCTTGCTTTGTTCCCTGGTGATGCTTTTATGTTCAGTTGTTTTCAGCACGGAGGTGGATTATTTTATAGTTCTGTGTGCGGTTTTTCTCCTTCATTGTTCCATGGCTCCTGACCATATGGTATCAAGTGCCTTCATATTGTCCTATTGTGCTCTTGCAGGGATTTTGGTCTTTGGCGAGTTCTTTGAGAAAATAACTACGCCGGTTGTTCCAAAGAAAGTTTCAGCTTCTCTTGCAGCCAGCTGTGGGGCTCAGTGTGCGACTGCTCCTGCAAGCATCGTGATGTTCGGGACATTTACTCCATGGGGAATAATCTCAAGTGTTCTGGTTTCTCCTATGGTCAGTATCTTTCTTGCAGCTGCGGTTGTTTCAATAATTGCTTGCCTTTTACTGCCTTTTCTATCACCCCTGTTTGGTTGTATAATGAATCTGATGTATAGAATCATCGCGGTCATAGTTCAGCTTTTAGCCCTTGTGCCGCCAATCACCATAAAGGAACCATAAATGAAACATCCTGATTACAATTCTCCTACTGAATTAAAGAACTTTCTTGATGAGCACGGATTTGCGATGCAGAAGAAATTTGGACAGAATTTCATGATCAACGGAGATGCCCGTACAAAGATAGTAGACGTTCTTGATCCCAAGGAAGGAGAAGTCATCTGGGAGGTTGGTCCAGGCCTTGGTTGCATGACGGAAGAAATAATGTCCCGTGGAGCAAAACTCAATGCCTTTGAAATTGACAAGGGCTTCATTGGACTTTTACATCAATTCTTTGAGGATCAGGAAAGCCGCGGTCAGTTCAGCATTACGGAAGGTGATGTCCTTAAGACATGGAAGAAGTACTATGAGTCCTGTCCTGAAAAACCTGTGAAGCTCTTTGGAAATCTTCCTTACAATATCGCCGCTACCTTCATCGCCGATACCATTGTTGAAGGCCTGGTTTTTGACAAGTGCGTCTTTACCGTTCAAAAGGAAGTGACGGAACGCATAGCCGCCGCTCCAGGAACAGAGAATTATTCTGCATTCAGTGTTCTATGCCAGTGGGGATATGATGTGAAGAAGGGAATAGTTCTATCAAGCGCAAATTTCTGGCCTCGTCCAAATGTAGCTTCCCAGGCGTTCTCACTTATACGCAAAGAAAATCCTGTTGAATGCAGCGACAAGAAGCTTTTCGTCAAGGTTGTTCATGCGCTCTTTGCCGCAAGACGAAAGACACTTCTCAACAACATCAAGCCATTGCTTTTGAAAGGAATGGATGCTGAATCAATTTTTGAGAAAGCCGGAATAAGCAAGAGCGAGCGTGCAGAAAACCTTACTGTTCAGCAGTTTGCCACTATCACCGATGTGTTGAGCGAAAGTCTCCGTTCTGCTAGAATTGAATCATGACAGAAAAAGAGATCGCAGAGAATTTTCATAAAGTACGCCAGCAGATAATAGACGCCACCATAAAATCAGGTCGCAGTGAAGGCAGTGTTTCTCTTTGTGCTGTAAGCAAGTTTCATCCTGCAGAGGAAGTGAAATCTGCCATCAAAACCGGGCAGTTTCTTTTTGGTGAAAACCGAGTCCAGGAAGCCTATGGAAAATTCACGGAAATTGGAGATCCTCAGGTCAAACTTCATATCATTGGTCAGCTCCAGTCAAACAAGGTGAAGAAAGCCATAGAAGTCGCATCCTGTATCCAGTCAGTTGACCGCGAAAGTCTTTTGGCTGAAATCGAAAAGCAGGCAGCAAAACTTGAAAAGAAAATTGAAGTGTTCTTTGAATTCCATACGGCGGAAGACAGCAAAAGCGGATACGGAGACAAGGAAAGTCTTTATGTTTCCTGCGAGAATTTGTGCAAAGGCATGTATCCTCATATCGTTGCTTCAGGTCTTATGACCATGGCTCCATTTACGGAAAATGAAAGTCTTGTGAGAAAATCATTCATCCAGCTTAGGGAATTGCGTGAAGATCTTAACGTCAGGTTTCCAGATCTTGCCATTAAAGAGCTTAGCATGGGAATGAGCGGCGATTTTGCAATGGCCATAGAAGAGGGCAGCACCATGGTACGTGTAGGTACCGCTTTGTTTGGGGAACGCAACTATAATTAAGATGAAAAGGTTCCTTTGTTTTATTCTTGCATTTCTAGTTTTCTCAGTGGCTTTACCACAGATGGCTTTTTGTGCTGAATCTACGGAACCTGTCCCATATGACGACGAGGAATTTCCACAGTGGGCTTTGGATCTAAGACGCTTTGAAGTTGTCTCCCTTGGCTCTGTTCCATTTGCCATGATCGGGGTCACCATGGCCTATGGTGCCATTGAGATGAACCGTGGAAACATAAACAGCATGCCAAATCCCCTTAACCCAGGATCCTTCAGTGAAGGTGAGCAGCTCAAGATAGTCGGAATGACTCTTTGTGTTGGTGCCTGTATCGGACTCATTGACTTTACGGTAAACAAAATCAGACGGTACAATCAGAGAAAGAAGCTTGAACGCATTAATGCGACAAAGCAGATCAACGTCATTCCTGTTGATGAAAACGCCGGTCCTGAAATCATCGAAGACGATACAAAGTCAATAGAAGCAGAAGGTGAGAACTGATGTCTTTTTTTTCAAATAAAGTTCCGCCTACATACAATAAATCGGAAAGACTGGATAAATACATCGCCAATCTTTCCAATGGGATGAACCGCAGCAAATTAAAAAGCGGTGTTGTTTCCATTTTAGTCAACGGTAAGAATCAAAAGGTTTCCTACAAGGTACGGCCTGGTGACCAGATAGACATACAGTGGGAAGAAAATATTCCGGACAATATTGAACCTCAGAACATTCCTCTTGATATAATCTATGAAGATGACAATGTCTGCGTTGTAAACAAAGAGCAGGGAATGGTTACTCATCCTGCCTGTGGCAACTGGGAAGGAACTCTTGTAAACGCTCTTCTTTATCATTGGGGAAGGCAGGCCATAAAGGAACTGAAGGAAGGTTCCGCAGGTGCCAATGAGATCCTGGCAAACAGACGTCCTGGCATTGTCCATCGTCTTGATAAGGAAACAAGCGGAATCATCATCACAGCAAAAAATCGTGATACCGAAGAATATCTTGCATCACTTTTTCGCAACCATAGAAAGCTTCAGAAAGAATATATCGCCATCTGCATGGGACGTCCCCAGCATCATCATGGAGTGGTCAAGACCCAGATAATCCGCGATCCAAGGGACAGAAAAAAATTCCGTGCGGCGGTAGATACGGAAGAAGGAAAATATGCGGAGACCCATTACAAATGCATTGCCTGCTATGGTGAATATTCGCTCATGAGGCTGCGTATTGTAACAGGTCGTACACACCAGATCCGAGTCCACATGAAATATCTTAACTGTCCTGTACTTGGTGACGGTCTTTATGCAAAGCCTGACAGAAAATTTCCTCATGCAACATTGATGCTCAACGCCCATAAGCTTGCGATCAAATTGCCTGGTGATTCCCAGCGTTCCGTGTTCAAGAGCAGGACTCCAAAAAGATTCCGTGAAATCATGAAGGTGCTCCACAGGGATTTTACAAAGGTAATACTACCTAGGGATAGATAAGATGGAATCTCTATATTCGAAGATAAAGATTGTTCATGTTCCGTCTGAGAAGGAGCCTTTTGTTGTCATTGATAAACCAAGAGGTCTTGCAAGCGCTCCTTTGGCACCGGGTGATGCAAGTGCGTTGACCTGGGTTGCAGAAAAATTTCCAGAGACTAAAAATGTAAGCGGAAAAAAAGCGATTGAATATGGCCTTGTCCACAGGATTGACACTGAGACCCGAGGGCTTCTGCTTGTTGCACTTACACAGGAGTTCTACGACAGGTTGATTGAAGAACAGACAAACGGTCGTTTTGTTAAGCACTATATGGCGGTCTGCAATTTTCTAGGCGGACAGAATATGGACGATGGGTTTCCGACCGTTAGTTTGGAAGGGCAGAATTTCTTAAATAGTATAAAAAATGATTCAAATTCCGGTGAATTTTCCCTTGAAATCACCAGTAGGTTCCGTCCTTTTGGCTTGAAGAACAAGGAAGTACGTCCGGTAAATGAATTCTCAGGACGTGCCGCAGAAAAAAAAGCCGGTGCTAAGACCTACAGGACCATGGTAAAAGTTGCAAAAGAATCCGATGGCTACAAGGCGGAATGTAGGATCACTGAAGGTTACCGCCATCAGGTTAGATGTCATCTTGCTTGGCTTGGACTGCCTATAAAAGGAGATCCTGTCTATGGCCTTTCTTCCAAAGACGGAACCAGCAGAGCACCATTCATGTTTACTGCAAGTGGCCTTGAATTTCTTGGTTTTGATTTTTCTATTTGTTGAAAATTTCCACAAAATCATCTAGAATATCTGCCATAAATTAAACAAAAGGAATTTATTATGGCAGAGGAAAATACAGAATTTGACCCAAACAAGACATTTGAAGCAGCAGTAGAACGTTCAAAGGCTCTTGAAGCAGATATCGCAGTTAATCCAAAGAAGTACCGTGTTCTTACTGGAGACAGACCTACAGGACGCCTTCATATCGGTCACTATTTTGGTTCACTCCAGAACCGCGTTCGTATCAGCAAGATGGGTGTTCCAACAATGATCCTCATCGCCGACTACCAGGTTCTTACTGACCACGATGCATTTGATAAGATCAGCCAGAATACAAAGCAGCTTGTAATTGATTATCTTGCAGCAGGTATTGAACCTGGCAATGATGTCATCATTTATCCACATTCATATATTCCTGAATGCAACCAGCTTATGCTTCCGTTCATGACATTGGTAAGCAACTCTGAGCTCAGCCGTAACCCAACTGTAAAGGAAGAAATCCAGAGCGCCGGTCTTACAAACGTAAATGCCGGAATGTATACATATCCAATCCACCAGGCATGTGACATTCTCTTCTGCAAGGGAAATGTCGTTCCTGTAGGAAAGGACCAGCTCCCTCATATCGAACTTACACGCAACATCGCAAAGGCTTTCAACAAGAAGTTCTGCAAGGGACGTGATCCTATTTTCCCATTGCCACAGGCACTTCTTTCAAAGACACCAAGCATCATGGGGCTTGACGGCAACCAGAAAATGTCAAAGAGCCGCAACAATGCAATCTTCCTCTGCAATACAGAAGATGAGACTGCAGCCCTTATCAAGAAGGCAAAGACAGACGGTGAACGTGTGATCACATACGATCCTGTAAATCGTCCTGAGGTAGCAAACCTTCTTTCCCTCATTTCTCTTTGTACAAAGGAAGATCCAGCCGCTGTTGCAGAACGCATTGGGGACAAGGGAAGTGGAGAACTCAAAAAGTGCCTTACAGAAGCACT
>JAGHUO010000029.1 GCA_018064785.1 Candidatus Treponema equi | reverse complement strand
GTTCTGATTTTTGAAAAGATGTTTGAAAGCCGAATGTTCTTTGTGGACAAGCTCATCAGCATGGGTGCAAGAATCACACTCTGTGCTCCTCACCGTGCAGTGTTACTGGACCAAGTTCCCTTCACGGAGATCACCTTGTTTCCCCAGACGTACGTGCAGGTATGGCAATGGTAATCGCAGCCATGGCTGCCCGCGGAACAAGCCGCCTAAGCAACGTCTACCAGATTGAGCGCGGCTACGAGCATCTGGTAGAGAGATTGCAATCTCTTGGAGGTCATATAAAACGCGTGAACGTTGACTAGGCAACCTGCGAGTTTTCGTCAGAAAACTCGGTAGCGTGCTGTGCACGCGGAGAGGGCATATAAAAAGGGTTAACGTTGACTAAAAATTCATGTGAAACTTGAGTTTTCAGTGATATAATAAAAAGGATCATATCATAAGGATATGGTCCTTTATTTTTTTTTACCGGAGTCATTTACTATGAGATGGACAAGACATTTTTTTACACCGGCAAAGCCACTTGGTGAAGACGGAATGAGAGTTTCGGGAAGCCCGGAGCATGTTGCCCTTTCAAAAAATACAGCCGCAGAAGGCATCGTGCTTCTCAAGAATGAGAAGAATCTGCTCCCATTGAAGGACAGAAAATTTGTTCTTCTTGGTAAGGCAAGCGAGGAGTATGTAAAGGGAGGCGGTGGCAGCGGTGACGTTTACTGCGCTTACTGCACAAGCCTCTATGATGCCTTTAAGAAAAAATGCGGCGCAGACCTTTATGACGGACTGCATAATTTCTATCAGGATCATCTTAAGCCATTGCGTGCCCTTGGTCGTGAACCAGGCATGACACCTGAGGCGATGCTTTCCGATGCCCAGGTTGCAGAGGCTGCTGAATTTGCGGATACGGCCATCGTCACCATCAACAGATATTCCGGCGAAGGCTGGGACCGTGCATGCAATATTCCAGGCAAGGAACTCCACATGGAAAATGTGGAACCTGATGTCTGGGGTGGTGAAGATGGATTCCGTGCTATGTCAAAGGAAATATTCCCTAAGGGTGACTTCTATCTTACTGAAGGTGAAGAAGCCCTTGTTGCTCAGGCAGAGAAAAACTTTGCAAATGTCATCGTCCTTCTCAATGTAGGCGGAATCGTTGACACCAGCTGGTTTGCCGACAATAAGAAAATATCCTCTGTTCTTTTTATCGGACAGGGCGGAATGGAAGGTGCCGTTGCTGCAGCCGAAATTGTTCTTGGCGAAAAATGTCCAAGCGGAAAACTTGTGGACACTTTTGCAAAACGTCTTGAGGATTATCCTTCAACAGACACGTTCCACGACAAGGCAGATTCCGTAGAATATGTGGAAGACATCTTTGTAGGCTACAGATATTTTGAGACGATCCCAGGCAAGAAAGACTGCGTTGTTTATCCCTTTGGTTATGGACTTTCATATACAACCTTTGATATAAGTCTTTCAGGCCAGAATGATGCGGATGACAAAATTGTGTTTACATTCCGTGTAAAAAATACAGGCTCTGTTTCAGGCAAGGAAGTCGTTCAGCTTTATTGTGCACAGCCGGAAGGAAAGCTGACAAAGGCAAGCAGAGTTCTTGTGGGATTCGCAAAAACAAAGGAGCTTAAGGCCGGTGAATCATGCTTTGTGACAATTGATGTTGCAAAAAAGGATCTTGCCTCCTATGACGATGAAGGAGCCGTAACAAAGTCCGCATGGATTCTTGAGAAGGGAGACTACAAATTCTTCTACGGAAATTCAATCCGCAGCGTAAAGGAAACGGAAATTCCTTTTGTTGTCACGGAGACAAAGGTAACGGAGCAGCTTACGGAACAGCTTAAGCCGCGCAAGCTTACAAAACGTCTTCTTGCAGACGGAACATATAAGGCTCTTGAAACCTCTGAATATGAAAAGATAGAACGCCCGGAAGTGTTCAAGCATCCGCAAGTTCTTGAAGGTGACATTCCAAGCGTGCGTCCATTGCCTCATGGAAGTCTTGTAAAACGCCTTAAGAACCCATCAAAACATCTTGCTGATGTTGCTGACGGAAAGATTTCAATTGAAGAATTCATGAATGAGCTTTCAAAGGAAGATCTTGTCTGGCTTCTTGGTGGCCAGAGCAATACAGGAATCGCAAATACATTCGGTATTGGAAACAACTTTGACCATGACATTCCAAACGTAATGACGGCAGACGGTCCAGCCGGAATCCGCATCATGCCATTCATAGAACAGTACACTACGGCCTGGCCATGTGCGACAATTCTTGCATGTACATGGAATGAAGAAGCTGTTGAAAAGATCGGGCAGGCAGTTGCAAAGGAAGTAAAGGAAAACAACTGTGGTGTATATCTTGCTCCTGGTATGAACATTCACCGCAGTCCTCTTTGTGGCCGCAATTTTGAATACTACAGCGAAGATCCGCTTGTAGCAGGTCACATGGCAAGCTCGGCAGTAAAGGGCATTCAGTCTCAGGGAATTGCCGCAACACCAAAGCATTTTGCATTCAACAATAAGGAGACAAACCGCAAGCACAGCGATTCCATTGTTTCAGAAAGAGCAGCCCGCGAAATCTATCTTAAATCATTTGAATATATGATTAAGACTTCAGATCCATGGGCGATCATGAGCAGTTACAACGGAGTTAACGGATGGCACACAAGTGAGAATAAGGATCTCCTTACAAACATCCTTCGCAAGGAATGGGGATACAAGGGTGTCGTTATGACAGACTGGTGGACACGTGCGGAACAGTGGCGTGAAATCAAGGCTGGTAATGACCTTAAGATGGCATGCGGTTACCCTGACCAGGTTCTTGCTGCCTTGGATGACGGAAGGATCTCGATGGAAGAAGTCAAGACAAGCGTAAGGCGTATTCTTGAGCTGATCCTTAAACTTGACTAGAAACACAGGAGGTGGAATATGAATCCAGCCTATACAAAACTTACAGCATGCTATGAAAGCATCAAGGATAAAATTCCTTTCAAGCCAAAGGTTGCGTTGATTCTTGGCAGTGGTCTTGGAGACTATGCCGACGATTTTAAGATTGAAGGTGAAATCGACTACCATGACATTGATGGTTTCCCTGTTTCCACTGTTGCGGGGCACAAGGGACGCTTTGTTTTCTGTCATGTAGGGGAAGTTCCTGTGGTCATCATGCAGGGGCGTGTACACTATTATGAAGGGTATGCAATGAGTGATGTTGTGCTTCCGTCTCGCCTTATGAAAATGATGGGGGCCGAGATTCTTTTCCTCACAAATGCTGCCGGTGGTGTAAAGCTCAGCTATAAGCCTGGAACCCTCATGCTCATCAACGACCATGTGGCACAGTTTGTTCCTTCTCCGTTGATTGGAGAAAACATAGAGGTGCTTGGTACTCGTTTTCCTGACATGAGCGAAATCTACACCGAGAGTCTTCGCGACAAAGTGAAAGCTGCGGCTAGAAAACTGGACATCGACCTCAAGGAAG
>JAGHUO010000023.1 GCA_018064785.1 Candidatus Treponema equi | reverse complement strand
GACCTTGTATGTGTCATCGTTGGATGTCTTATTTTTGTAATCGCAGGACACAAAATCGCAGAAGTTCCTACAATCGCCGGAATCGGAACAATAATCACTGCATTCTTTATGGGCCCTCTCATTGAATTCTTCAACGTGAAGGTAGCCCGCCCTGTGCTCAACAGCGGAAAGAAAGAATAGGCTGATGTCCATATGACAAAAAGAGCCACCGAAATTTCGGTGGCTCTTTCTATTTACTTGTCTGCCTTCTTCTTGCGTCCAAATCTTGGATGCTCGATAGGTGCTTCGCCGTAATCGCGGAAGAACTTCATGCCTGTCGAAGTAGTAATCCTTCTTGAGAATCCCACATAGTCAATTTCAATGCCAGGCTTTGTATGTACAAGCTCCAGTTCATAGACACCCTTTGTAAGCTTGAGGAGCCCCATAATGGCACCTTCGTGTTTACCTTCAGTTGTACGGCAGTTGAGGGAAAGTGCATTTTCTCCGTCAAAGTTAAGGTTGCATACAGACTGTGATACTGTTCCGTCATTTTCTTTCCTGAACATGGCAAGGAAGTTATATACGTCATCTTCAGGAACTTCGATGTAAGCCTTTGTAGTTCCGTCTTTCATAAACTTAATGTCCTCACCATAGGCAAGCTGACCTTCAGGCTGTTTTTCAAGTTTTGAAACGAAGCCCGGAACATCATTGAGACCACGGAGTGGACGTTCAGCAACCCTGGTGTTGATCATGAAAGCAACTACGTCGCGGGCACAACGCTGGAGTTCACTGCGCTTTATCTTGCCTGACTTAAGGGAATCCCGCAGATCATCGCCGTTGCCATCAAGTTCCGCCTTATCGTTCTGGCAGATCATGTAGACATCATTTCTGGAACGAATCATCTGGGAAACCTGTTCCACATCACTGTCGCCGCCTTCAGCACAATCATTGCATGTTGCCCACCAGTCTGTCATTACAAGTCCTTCGTACTTCCAGTCATCGCGAAGGATGGTCTGGCAGAGTTCATAGTTGCTTGCAGCCTGGACACCGTTAATCAGGTTGTAGCTGGACATGATGGACTTTGCACAACCCTTCTTTACAGCCATCTCAAATGGAGCAAGGTAGATTTCACGCAATGCTCTTTCCGAAACAATTGCATTGTTCATGCGCCTTCCGTTCTCACGGTTGTTGCATGCAAAATGTTTGATCGTAGGCCATACGCCGCGACTCTGAATTCCGTCGAGAATAGTACAGGTCATGGCACCGGTAAGCAAAGGATCTTCCGAGAAGTACTCAAAGTTGCGACCGCAGAGTGGATTGCGCTGGATGTTGATTCCAGGTCCAAGACAGGTGTCAATCTTGTTTTCCACAAGCTCGTCACCTTCAAATTCCATGAGTTCCCTTACAAGATCAAGGTTCCATGAACATGCAAGAAGAGTACCGATCGGCATGAGGTTTGCTTCTGTACCTGTGTCCATACGGATTCCGCTTGGTCCGTCAGCACAACCTGCCACAGGAATTCCAAACTGGTAGAGATCTTCACTCAAGCCGCCCATGGCACTTGCAAGACCAGGAACAGTTTTACGGCTCATCATGCCTTCACCACGGCAAAGAGTCATGAGCATGGTGTCATCAAGCTGTGCGATGAAATCATCGAGTTTTGATGGATCTGCCTTCACGTCAAGGAATTTGATTCCCTTGTCTCCGGTATAAGGAATTTCTGCAGGGATGGAATCTTCAATGCGTTTCTTGAGATCGTATTTTCTCAACGGAACTTTTTCCATTGCAATCTTGCCGCCGTTATTTCTGATGCGGTCAAAAGATTCAACAGGAGCCGCTGCCGAAGTAAGCTGCTCAACAACCGCAGTCTCAGTAAACTCAATGCAGTCATCATCTTCAAAAGCAACAAGGGATGC
>JAGHUO010000138.1 GCA_018064785.1 Candidatus Treponema equi | reverse complement strand
CTACGTACTAAAAAATTCATTCAGGAAGTAATAGAACCACAGTACAAAACAGCAAAGAAAATCCTTCTTGTAGCCCACGGTGCACTCAACAGTTCCATCATGTGCTATCTGGAAGGAAGAACAAAAGCCAATTTCTGGGGAACAGGACTACAGCAAAACTGCCAGGCCACGGTTTTCACATACGACGGAAAAAGCTGGATAAAAAAATAGAAACACCGGACCCTTCGACAGCGGCCCAGGGATCCTTGGTGAGTTGCTGAGCACAGTCGAAGCACCCTGCATTTTTTTAGTCAAGAATATCAAGATTCTCGATTGCGGAAAGTCTCTTCTGAAGATCAACTACGCTCTTTGTCTGACGCTGGAGTCTAAGGGCAAGCATCTTGCTCAGGAAGATTCCGTAGTGAGGATTCTTTCTGATAAGAGTAAGGAATGCGGTTTTTGGAATCTTGATGAGACGGCAGTCACCAACGGCAAGAACAGTCGCCGTACGACGGTCGTTCAACAAGAATGCCATTTCACCGATGAACATGTCATTTGGTGTAAGGACAGCGGCAAGCTTCTTTCCAACATATACGGCAAAACGACCTGAAACAATAAAGTAAAGGTCACTGGAAACCTCGTTCTCGCGGCATATGATGTCCCTGTTCTTGTATTCGATTGTAGCGAATGGTTCCATGATGCCAGGGATTGTGTTTACCTGGTTTCTGATTGTCGGAAGTTCAAATGAGACTTCATTTCCTGCCTCATTGTACGACACGCGCTGAACAAGCTCACGGCTGAGAGAGATTCCGCGACCGTGGAAATCCTCTGTGACTTTAGAATCGATATATTTACGCCAGTCAAATCCCTCTCCATCATCCTTGATTGTGAATGATGACTTTGTCTTTCCGATTGTATAGCTGATGTGGATACGACGGTCCTTGTATCTTGGATCCTGGTTTCTTGCGGCGATAAGCTGAAGAATATCCTTTCCTGAACTGAGCCACTTTGTCTTGTCAGCATAGGTGATTCCTAGGTTTCCATGTTCAAGGGCATTTGTAAGGAATTCCATCAAAGTCATCTGAAGCTTGTATCTGTCATCTGCTGAAATTCTGTTTGTGTTGTAGAGATAGCTGACAAGGAAGTTTGTGTAGAATCGGATGTCCATAGGATCGTTGGAACAGTTGAAAGAGCCGTTTTCCATTCCGCCTATGATGTCCTGCATTCCGCGGTTGAAAAGGAACTGCTGGTTCTGCCAGAGGATTCTGAGGACGCGTGTAAAATGTGTCTTGAAATTCTGGACAGTAAGGATCGCGATCATGTTGTTGTCCTTAAGTTCCTCAAGGGCTTCAACCTGTCTTGAGCCGGAACATACAGCGATGATTCCGCCATAGTGGAGCCATGCATCACTCTTGATTGCCTCAAGAATCTCATCACAGCGGATTTCCTGCGATGTGTAATCCAGGACCTTGATCTCAGGAATTTCATAATTGATATAGCTGATCACAGGTTCCGTAGCACCAAAAACCTCGGCAGAAAAATATGCAGCATAAGTCTTGCATGCCTTTCTGACAGTTTCAATTACAATTGGGTTTGTAGATGCCGTGAGGATTTTTTTCATGTCCGTAACTCCACTTTCATAAAAAATAGTTATCAGACAATTTTACAATAGGAACCTAGAATTTGCAAATATTCTTCCACTGGTGCCCGTGTCTTTTTGGATCAACGGAAAGCTTCTTGAAGATTTCCGGAGCAGTGACGAATTCAAAACCACGTTCCTTGAGGACAGGAATCAAACGGTCGATACACTCTACAGTCGCTTCGTTTCCTTCAAAATCATGAAGAAGAAGAATGGAGCCGTTGCTTATTGTAGAAATGATTCGTTCATAACGGGTGTCGGCGTCAACTTCAGAAACCCAGTCCTCGCAGTTCTCACCTTCGATGAAAGGAACCGGAACCGACGAAAAGACTTTCTCATCGGCATCGATATATGGAGCGCGGAAAAATTCCGGACGGCGACCTGTGACCTTTTCTATGAGATCCGAAGTACGGTCAAATTCGTCCTTGATTTCTTCCGCAGAAAGTTCTGTCATATGGCTATGTGACCATGAATGGTTTTCGATGGTACAGCCAAGAGACTGTGCCCTTAGCATGACGGCCTTGGTCTCCTCATTGATGTTCTTTCCACAGACAAAGAAAGAGCCGGTGACTCCATGCTTTTCAAGGACATCCATCATGCGGATACTTGTAGTTAGATTTGGACCATCATCAAATGTAAGGGAACAGTATGAACTCATATTTCTCTTCCGTAGTCAAAGGCTTTGTGGTTAAGCTGGCGGAATTTTTCCGGAACGACAGCATCGATGGCGGCATCCCATTTTTCCTTTGGAATCTCATCGAAATATTTTGAAAGACATCCAAGTAAGGCGATGTTCACAGCCTTTGAACTGCCGGCTTTTGTTGCGGCTGAAAGGAAATCTTCAGCAACGACCTTGGCACCTGCAGCCTTCATTTTCTCAACAAGACCTTCAGGATATTCCGCAGCCCCGGTGATCACAGGCATTGGATTAAGACGCTGCGTGTTTGTGATTACAAGACCATCCTTCTTAAGGAATTCAAACCAGCGTGCCGATTCAAGCTGCTCAAAAGAAAGGATTATATCTGCTTCACCTTTGTCTATTACAGGCGAATAAATTTTCTTGCCAAAGCGGACGTATGTGACGACGCTGCCACCACGCTGGCTCATTCCGTGGACTTCCGAAACCTTTACATCGTGTCCTTCGTTGAGGAGCACATGTCCAAGAAGTTTGGAAGCAAGAAGAGTTCCCTGCCCGCCTACGCCGACTATCATGATATTCATTCTGCACCTCCTGTAATTGCATCAAAAGCACAAAGCTGCTTGCAGACGTTGCATCCAACACAGAGAGTAGAATCGATGCTTGCCTTCTTTGTTTCCTTGTTGAAGGCGATGGCAGGACAACCGATCTTCATGCAGCTCTTGCAACCCTTGCACTTGTCATTTTCGATATTAAGCGGAGGATTATGTTTTATGCCCTTGATCATTACGCAAGGACGACGGCTTATGATTACGCTTGGTTCTTCAGCGGCAAGTTCTTCCTTGAGGGTAGACTCGACGGCGGCAAGATCATATGGATCCACAACCTTTACACGATTGACACCAAGGGCACGGCAAAGTGCTTCAAGATCTACCCTGCTTGCAGGATCACCGTAAAGATTTTTTCCTGTAGTAGGATTCTGCTGATGTCCTGTCATGCCTGTTATTGAATTGTCAAGGATGATGACCGTTGAATTTGTTCCGTTGTATGCGATTGTAGAAAGACCTGTCATTCCGGAATGCATGAATGTACTGTCACCGATGACTGCTACGGAATTCTTTTCGCCTTCTTTTCCCATGGCCTTGTTGAAGCCGTGAAGTCCCGAACAGCTGGCACCCATGCACACGTTAAGGTCCATGGCATTGAGTGGAGCTACAGCACCAAGGGTATAGCAGCCGATGTCTCCGTAGACATTGCATTTGTTTTTCTTAAGCTGGTAAAAAATCCCACGGTGAGGACAACCTGCGCACATTACAGGTGGTCTAGGCGGAATATCCACAGCGCCCGCTGACGAAATTGAATATGTCTCAGGAACCTTCATTCCCATTACCTTGCGAACAAGATTCTGGCTGAATTCTCCGCAGATAGGGAACTTGTCCTTTCCGATGCAGTTGATGCCCAATGATTTGACATAAGTCTCGATGATCGGATCAAGTTCTTCCATGATGTAAAGTTCATCAACCTTGGAAGCAAAATCACGGATCATATTTTCTGGCAGAGGATATACCATTCCGATTTTTAAAATCGAAACTTCATCGCCAAATACTTCCTTTGCATACTGGTAGCTTGTGCTGTCAGCAATGATGCCCAGTTTTGTTCCGCCCATCTCAATGCGGTTGATGCCGCTTGTGCATGCCCATTCTGCAAGGTCGGCCGTACGCTGCTCTACCCTGTCGTGGGCAAGCTTTACGGCTTTTGTCATCATGACCTTCATCTGGTCCTTTACATATGGCACCTGCGGAACCTCTACACGCTCACCTGTTTCAACCACACTCTGGCTGTGGGCAACACGGGTACATGTCCTGATGAAAACCGGAGTATTGAACCTGTCGGAAATTTCATAGGCTGTCTTTACGAAATCAAGACATTCCTGGCTGTCGCTTGGCTCAAGCATAGGAACCTTTGCGGCTATGGCATAATGACGGCTGTCCTGTTCATTCTGAGACGAATGGAAGGCTGGATCATCGGCGACTACGATTACAAGCCCCGCATTAAGTCCCTGGTATGAAATTGTGAAAAGAGGATCAGCGGCCACATTGAGGCCAACATGCTTCATTGCGCTGGCGGCACGGACACCACCAAGGCTTGCACCGTGGGCGGATTCAACGGCAACCTTTTCGTTTGGAGCCCACTCACAGTAGATCTCCTTGTACTTGGCAGCCTCTTCAGTTATTTCTGTACTTGGTGTTCCTGGATAACTTGAGAACACCTTGCAGCCTGCCTCATAAAAACCACGGGCCAAGGCCGCATTACCAAGCATAAGTTTTTTCATTATTTTTCCTCTAACTTTGGTTTTCTTCCGCAGGATTTCTTTTCCTTGCAGAATCCTGTGACTTCGCATTTTGGTTTCATAAGGTTGTCCACGATCCATTTCCATTCTTCACTGTAAGAAGAAAGGGCATCGCAGATATCCTTCATGAGCTTGCGATATTCCCAATAGGCTCTTGTGCAAAGACGCTGATGTGACATCTCCACAAGGTTTCTCATGTTTCGTTTGTCTACGATTTTTGTCTTCATTCCAAGAGGATAGAACATGGCCATGTCTTCTTTTGGAACTCCTGCATTTTCCATTGCAGAAAGGAGTGACATGAACGAGTTCTGGAAATTCTCCAGGGCATCGCAAGCAGCCTTGTCTGCCTTTGCTTTTTCTACGCTAGGCGGAACAACAAAATTGTCCTCAAAGCTTTCCCCTTCCCATTTTACGTATCTTGTAGACGACTGAAGACGTGTTGGTCCGCCGCCAATATGTGTATACCATTCACGGATGCAGCGTGCGGAATATCCGTCGATTACCATTTCTACATCGGGATATTCAAAAGTTCTTCCGTGCTCGCAAAGAATGCAGTCCATTCCGCGCTTATAGTTTTTTTCTGGATCTGTAGTGTCCCCATTCCAGCAGACGCCTGCCATGAGACCTATTTTTGTAATTGGATTTTTAGTTGTTTCAGGTAAGATAGTAATCATAGTTCTATCATTATATCAGAGAAAGTACAAATTTTCAAAAAGCAAAAAACGCGCCAGGTCAGGCGCGTCATTATAAAAAAAAGGAATCAGTCTGAGAAAATCCAGGAGGGATTTTCTCAGACCTTAAATTGATCGATTTCCCCACCGATTTTTTCAATAGAATCTTTCATGGCTGCTGAAATGTCGGAAAGAACAACTCCAGTTTCATTGATCTTTCTTGCACCCGCAGACATTTCCTCCATACTGAGTTTCATTACCTGAGTTGCATCCTGAAGGTTCTTAACCTCAGAAAGAATCTGCTTGTTTCCCTCAGACATTTCGCGTGAAGC
>JAGHUO010000162.1 GCA_018064785.1 Candidatus Treponema equi | reverse complement strand
AGCTTGTCCATTGTTCCGGCTGACTTTGCTTCCGCAATTTCCTTGTCTGCAGCTTCTGCCTTTGTCAAAGCATCTTCAAACATTTCAAGGAAAGCATTGAGTGGCAAAGAAGACTTCTTGTCTTCTTCATAAGCTGCCATAAGTTCTTTTACAAGAGCAGCAGAAGTAGTTTCGCCGTTCTTAAGTTTATTTACTGTTTCGTTAATTGTCATAGTCATTTCCTGTAATGTAGCGCCACGGACGGCGCGTCATTTATCAAACAATCCAGCCTGACAGTTTTGATAAAAACTGTCGGCTTAAAATTGCCAAGGAGGGCAACTTTAAGCCCCTTCGCCTAAAACCTTAGGAACTTCGAAATATCCGTCCTTGAAATTTGGCTCGTTGATTTTCTTTGTGTCGTGCATTTCAAGACCAGCAACAATTTCATCACCGCGAAGCTGTTCCGCAGTTGTTGTTGGATATGCATCATATGGGTTTTCACTGTCATCGTATTTTGAAAGGATGTCAAAGTATCCAACGATGTCATCAACCTGCTTTTTAAGGGTTTCCATGTCTGTGCTTTCAGGAGAAAGTCTTGAAAGATACAAAAGATTTTCCAAAGTAGTTTCGTCTACTGTACGTTTTGTTTCGCTCATAGGAAGATATTATATAGAAAGGAAATAAAAATTGCAATTTTAAGCAATGGAAAGAGGTTCCGACGGATAGAAAAAAAAGGAAATATTCAATTTAATAGAAGGTATGAAAAAATTAATTACCATCGCAATACTTTCCGCCGCAGTTCTTTTTGCACATTCCCAGAGCTTTGACTTTCATGCGGAACCAAAAGAAAACGAATACATCCAATATATCGAAAGCCGCAACCAAGGCCCTGCAACCCACATGTTCATCCTTTGCCTTGAATACGGAATCGCGGACACGGCAATAGACAAAAATGACTTTACCGTAAAGCAGTATCTGGTAAGCAAAAATGATTCCGGTCGCACTTACGGTCCTTCCATGGGAACCCTTGCACTCAAGGACGCCTTTATATGTGACAAAGACGGAACTCCTACAACCGGCCGAGGCAAGCTCATCGCACTTGTAGTGGACCCGGATTCCGAGGAGAACATAGATCCTTTCATCAGCTTCAAGAAACCTTCGAGCGCCGATGATCTTTACGGCTACCGTATAGAAAATGAAAAACTTGAAATCAACATAGCCACAAGGACAGCCGTGAAAAGCAAGGGACTTGAAAAATTCATTCCGCATGAATTCAAAGGGACTGAAGAAAACATGAAGTACACTCTCTTTGTTCCAGGCAGCAGCAAGGATTCCGCAGAAAAAATTCCTCTCATGGTCTGGTTTCATGGACTTGGTGAAGGCGGAACTTTTGTGTATGAACCTCTGCTAGGAAATCCGGTTCCAAATCTGGCAGGTGAGAAAATACAGTCCCACTTTCCAAAGGGAGCTGCGGTCCTCGTTCCTCAATGCAGGACAAGCTGGCTTGAAAGCACGACCACTGACAGCAACGGCGGACACAAATGGGTCATCGTAGATGACATAAAGATAAAGAAGAGCATCAAGGAAAAAGTCCTGAGTCCTTTTAGCCGTATATCATCGCCAGGTCCAAAACGCGGAACAAAGGAAAGCACTGAAAACACAGTCTCGCTTTTTACCGTGACAGTAAAGGAACTCCTGGATGACGTGCTCAAAAACAATTCTGCCATCGATCCAAAAAGAATCTACCTCATGGGTTGTTCCGCCGGCGGCTATATGGCTTTGAACATGCAGTTCTCATACCCGGACACTTTTGCCGCAGTCGCAGTCACATGCCCAGCCTACCCGGTCTCAAAGATCTCATACAGCAAAGTCGAATCCATCTATGACAGGCCCATGTGGATTGTCTACGCAAAAAATGACGAGACCCTTGATCCTATGAAATTTTCAGCCGGAATCATTTCGCGCATGGAAAATTCCGGAGCGAGCGATTTTCATAAAAGCGTCTTTGAGAACGTGATCATTTCTGAAGCTGACGGAAAAATTGAGAGGGAACATTCAGGCCACAGCAGCTGGCTTTATCTATTGAACGACAGATGCAGCGACGGCAGCCTGAATCTATTTGACTGGCTTGCTCAAAAAAAGCTGGACTAGCAGGATGCCCTGTTGATTATGTTTGCAGGAAGCATGATGCGCATGGCATTGTCTCCCTGACCGCAGGTGTTGTTGACGATCATCTCGACGGCACGTGCGCCCATGATTTTTTTCTGGACGTTCATTGTAGTCAAAGGCGGATTTGTATATTCCGACATTTCGATGTTGTCCATTCCGATTACGGCAACTTCCTGTGGTATGGCGATCTTCTTTTTGTTCAAGGCGCTGATCACACCGATCGCAACTTCGTCTGAACCGCAGACAATGGCGCGAGGTATTGTTCCGCCTTCGGAAATAGAATTTATCGCAGAAGCTCCACCGTGCATGTCAAAGGCATGGGCATAGAAGAAATCTTCCGTTGCTGATTTAAGGTTGTGAAGTGAAAGAATCTGACGGACACCTTCAACGCGCTCATCATTCTGGCCGATGTATACAATGTCGGTATAACCTTCGCGGAAAAGATATTCCGTAGCCTTGCATGCGGTCTCACGGCGATCGAACATTACACTGCTCAAGCCGTCATACTGCCATTCAACACAGACGATTTTCTCAAGGCGTTCCTTTATTCTGTCAATTATTTTTTTGTCGTCATCGGTCTTTATGGCCTGGTCAACGGCAACAAGAATAAGGCCACCGATTTCTTCTTTATGTATGAGTGTGTTGAAAAGCACCGGATCACGCAGATCCTCGAAAAAGCGAATGAAACTTATGTGATGGTTGTGTTCGTGGGCGGCTGTGTGTATTCCGCTTATGATTTCAGCATAGTAAGGACGAAGGAACACATCGGCATTGCAAAGAATGACACCGATCTTGTTTGCGGCAAATGCGACGTCTCCCTGCTGAAGTGCCTGGGCTGCCTTGTTTGGTCTGTATCCAAGTTTTTCAATGGCATCAAGAATGCGCTGCCTTGTTTCTGGAGCAACGGATCTGTCCGAAGTTCCGCTGATTACATAGCTGACCATGCTGCGGGTAACACCAGCTTCTTTTGCGACATCATTCTGTGTGACATTGGATTTCATACTTTCCTCGCCCGGCTTCTATTTTTAAAAACATTTATTTATATTTGAGCAAGTTTAGCATATAGGACTCAAAAAAACAAATCGTGTTGATGTTTTGTTGATAAAAAAAATGCCGTCGTTGCTTACAGCAGTGGATTGCTTCACTACGTTCGCAATGACGGCACTTGTTACAATGACGGCACTATTGTCAATGACAAAATACTTCTAGTCAATTGCAGACATGTCTGCAACATCCTTTTCGTAGTCGATTCCTGCAATGTCGAAACCGTTGATTGCAAGGAAGTCGTGGCGGAGCTGATCCATGTCACAAAGGTTGAATACAGTTTCTTCTGTAACCTGTGGCATGATCTTGTCTACTTCTGCCTGAACAGCTGCATCCATTTCCCAGTCGTCCATGCGGATTCTGTTTTCTTCATCAACAGCAACCTTCTTGTCTGCTGTGTAAAGGCGTTCTGCAAAAAGGCGTTCCATCTGTTCGATACAGCCTTCGTGTGTTCCCTTAGCCTTCATGATCTTGAAGAGCACGCCGATGTACTGGCAGATGATTGGGATAACTGAAGAAGAACGTGTGATGAGAGCCTTGTTTACTGAAACATAAGCTGCACCGCCGTTTGCCTTGAGGGCTGCGTCGATGTTCTTTGCACGAGCTTCAAGATCCTTCTTTGCTTCCCCGATTGTTCCGTCGCGGTAGATTGGATGTGAAAGAGCTGGTCCAATGTATGAGTAAGCAACTGTGCGGCATCCTTCAGCAAGAACACCTGCTTCTGAAAGCTGCTTGATCCAGCGTTCCCAGTCTTC
>JAGHUO010000174.1 GCA_018064785.1 Candidatus Treponema equi | reverse complement strand
CTCTCACGGTAGCAAGCTACCGATCCCGTCCGACTTGCATGCTTAAGACGCGCCGCCAGCGTTCGTTCTGAGCCAGGATCAAACTCTCCATGATTTATTCTCAGGGCCGAAGCCCAAAGATTACCATTTCGATTTCCTGTCCCAATCCATTAATCTAGAATTGATTTTCAGGTCGGTTAAAGAACTTAACCGATTCATTTTGCTGACATATAAAGTTTTGTCTTTTTTCCTTCCCTGTTTCTGTCGAAGAGCAACCGTCTTGTACGACGGTGAGGGATAATATATATAAACAAACAAATAAGGTCAAGGGAATTTTCGCGAATTTATAAAAAATTTTGATTTTTTTTTCGAAAAAAAATCCACGCCACAGCGTGGATCATCAATCTGTCATTCAGCCTCTTCGTATCCGGCTTCTTCTGATTCCGCCTTTGAAGCATCGGAAGCTTCATCATCAGCTTCTTCATACTCATCAGCAGTAGGAAGATCTATTCTGAGGGAATCAATTGCCTCTCCTATCTTCTCTTCTGTCATGGCATCTACGATTTCCTTGATCTGGGAACGTGTGAAATAGAAAAGGCTGTCGGCATACTCTACCACAACATCACCCTTTTTCTGATCCGACTTTGTCTGTGGAATCTTCAAGGCGAAATATGGAGACTTTCCTACAAATATGTAGCCAAAGGAAGCCTTAGGTTCCGCATAGGAAGAATACTGGAAAGGCCCCCATTCCGTCTTTACGCGGGCATATCCATATTTCCTTTCATACTTTGTCTTTTTCTTGTCGAGTTTCTTGTTCTCATAATCGTCGATGTACTGTTCGTAAGATTCTTTAAGTGCCTTTCTTGCATCTGCGTCAAAAAGCACACGTTCCTTGTGGCCGATGCCTTTCTTGAACTCGATTCCGACAAGTCCTCTTTTTGGATAGAGCATTACAGAAACCTCGGCGGCCTGAAGTTCCTGCTTGAGAAGAGCCTTGTATCTCAATGTGCCGCTGCCGATTTCCACATCGTCATATTTTCCCATTTTTGTCTCTGTGACATGATCCTTGATCTTGTTCTTTGCGGCGAACCCCATCGCAACTACGGATGCAAGAATAATTCCAGCAATAATCTTTTTCATTTTTTCACCATATCCTATTTTTAGATTTCTATTCCAAATCCAGTGTATTGAGCAGGGCCTTGAGCTGTGAGAGTTCCGCCTTTGTGAAGGTGACTCCCTTGCCCATTTTGTTATGCTCCGGATCCCATGAACGGATGTCATATTTGGCAGGTCGTCCGCCCCAGGAAACCAAGTTCAATTCGGTTGTCCAACCAGCTTTTGAAGTTGATAGAATTCCGATTTTCTCTTCGATCACTGGCGGTGTAAAATCTTCAGCCATATATTCCTCCTGTCCGTGAAACTCTATTGGATAAACTACGATCCATGCAGCAGGTTACACTGAACTATGCAATTCTAATCTAGTTTGAGTTTTTTGTAAATTTACAGGCGGAACATTTTCCCCTCGCCTTCCATGTCCCTCTCATTTATTAAAGTTTTATTGCCGAAATTACATATATAAGGTAAACTTTTCGTTATTGGAGAACGTGTTTAAAAATGGTATTCATTATCCAAAAATAGGGGGATATAATGATCAAAAGTAAGACTTTGATGCTGGCATCTGTATTTGCGGCAGCATCATTCCTGATGATTTCCTGCGGTTCAGCACCGGAACCAGCACCAGCTCCAGTGGAAGAAACTCCTGCTGAAGAGACAGTACAGGAACCAGTTGCTGAAGACACAAACGACACATCTGATGATTCAGAGACAACAGACAAGATCGCATCTCTTTGGGATTCAATCGATTCACTCAGACAGGATGCCATCGACAGCGGAGCAGACAAGGCAGCTCCTGATGCATTCAAGGCCGCAGAAGACGAGTACAACAAGCTCAAGAACGGCGACGCATCTGAAGAAGAACTTCTCGCCCTCAAGGCACGCTACACAGCATTGAAGGCATTTGCAGACGCAAAGGCAAAGAAAGAAAAAATCGATACACTTGGACTTGCATCCTACAACCAGACAGTCTACGACGAAGGTGCCGCTCTTATCGAAGAACTTTCGGGAGACAACAACCTTACTTCAGCAGACTGGGGGACAAAAGCTGTAGCTGCCAACGGAGCAATGACAGCAGTACTTGAGACAGGTCTCAGAGCAAAGGCACGCGAGGAACGCGAAGCTGCAGTCGAAGCACAGAAGAAGGCAAACAGCGTTAAATGCTACGTTTCACGCAAGGCTGAATACGAAACTTATGTAAACGCATTCAAGTCTGGTGACCAGAAATTCGTCACAAAGAATCCAGAGGGTGCTCTTGAAAAATACACAAAGGCAAAGAACGGATTCATGGAACTTTACACAACAGTTTCTGACGCACGCGCAAAAGCCCAGGTCGCAATCGACGAGGCAAAGAAACGTGTTGCAGCATCTGAAAACACAGCCCTCCAGGCAGATATCGACAAGCCTCTTGGAGATGAACCTGTAGAAGGTATCGAAGACGCAGACACAAAGCTTCTTGAAGACGATGACTTCTCGGAAGCTGCAAGTGCTGAAGTTGACCTTACTGCAGAAGAAACACCTGCAGAGGATCTTGTTGAGAAAATCGAAAGCGGTGTTAATTCAGTACTTGATACATTGGAGGCAAAATAATGAAGAAGATTATTACTTGTATCGCAACAGCACTCGTTGCAGCAACAGTTTTTGCCGCCAGCTACACAAACAACACATACCAGAAGCTTGCACGTGAATACACCATCAAGGCTGAGAAGGCTCTTGATGCCGGTGAATATGCACTTGCCGAAGAATACGCAGCAAAGGCAAAGGAAAACGCTGATCTTTCTGACCAGTACATCAACCACATGCTTGCAAAGGAAAATGCAGAAAAGAACATCAACCTTGCAAAGAACAGAATCGCCTATGTTGAAAGCATCAACGGAAAGGAAAACTTCCCTATCGCTTACGATGCCGCAACAAAGGCTCTTGCACAGGCCGAGGCTGCATTCGAGAAGGAAGACTGGGACAACGCAATTTCATACGCAAGGCAGGTTCTTGACGTTCTTGCTGACGTAACTGAGATCACACCGCTTCCTAAGTACTATGTTGTTCGCCCATGGGCAACAGACAGAGACTGTTTCTGGAACATCTCAGGACGTCCTTATGTCTACAACAATCCTTATCTTTGGGAAAACCTTTACGAGGCAAACAAGCAGAAGCTTCCTAAGCCAAATGATCCTAACCTCATCCTTCCTGGCATGAAGATGGAAATCCCATCACTTACAGGTGAAAGACGTGAGGGTGTATACAATCCAAAGACTGAATACGAACCTTACAAGGGACGCTAAGATGAGCATCCTTAGATAAGCAGAAGGCCTGCAGTTTTCAACTGCAGGCCTTTTTTTGTTTTTATCAAGCTTAAATATTTCTTGCCATATAGAGGGCGGCGGCGGCACACATGAGGGCGTGTGGATATTCCGCGGAACCCATTTTCCTTAGCACTTCCCTTTTTGGAATTTCCATGTAGTCAAGAAGCTCGTCATGGTCAAGTTCCTGCATGCCTGTGAAACTCAGGCCAGTGGCAAAGTAGACATGAAAGTGGTTGGCAAACAAGGCAGGATTTGGATTCATGGAACCAAGATGGACAAGCTCCTTGGCCGTGGCGCCGGTTTCTTCCTTAAGTTCACGGACAGCCGCCTGTTCTGGAGTTTCACCTGCGTCGATGACTCCACCAGGGAATTCAATGCTCAATTTCTGTTCCCCATGGCGGAACTGTTTCACCATCAGGAAACAATCATCCTTTTCAGCTATGACGATGACCCAGTCTGGACATTCGTTGACTATATAGTCGCCTTCAACGCCTGAAGCGCTGACATTATGCCTTGAGGTGACAGTAAACACGGGCGTCCTGTAAAGTTCCGCCCGGCTTTTCTGCTGCCACATAAGATCAGAATCTTTCATCTATCATTCCACAGTAACGGACTTTGCAAGATTGCGAGGCTTGTCAGGATCGATTCCACGAAGAACAGCACAATAGTAAGCAAAAAGCTGAGTTGGAATCACAGTAAGAAGACTTGAAAGTGTCGACGAACATTCAGGGATCTTGAAGACCTCATCCGCCTTGCCTTCGAAAGCCTTTTCATCCTGTGTGATTACAAGCACAGTTGCACCACGGGCCTTTACTTCCACCATGTTTGATCCAATTTTGTCATAAAGTTCCGGCTCACTTGAGATCGCAACAACAAGTGTCTGTGGATCGATGAGTGCGATAGGACCATGCTTCAGTTCACCGGCAGCAAATGCCTCCGAATGCATGTAGGAAACTTCCTTAAGCTTGAGGGCACTTTCCAGAGATGTGGCGCTGTCAAACTGACGGCCGATATAGAAAATCTTATCTTTATTGAACTGACGTGAAGCGAACTTCTGGATGATATCTTTTCCATCAAGAATCTGCTGGATTTTGGCAGGCATTGTCTCAAGTTCAGCAAGAAGTTCTGTTGCTTCTTCATCGCTCAAGATGCCCCTGAGTTTTCCGGCCTTGATTGCAAGCATGTACATGCAGAGCACCTGGGTTGTATATGCCTTTGTGGAAGCAACCGCGATCTCAGGTCCTGCAAGAGTATAGATTACATCATCAGCCTCGCGGCTTACAGTCGAGCCAACACAGTTTGTTATTGCCACAACCTTGAGGCCGTTCTGCTTTGCAAGACGAAGTGCGCTCAATGTATCGGCAGTCTCGCCGGACTGGGAAACAACAATGAAAACATCATCCTTGTCGAGGATTGGATCACGATAGCGGAATTCAGAAGCCACATCGATGTCAACCTTCATGCGGGCGATCTTTTCGAAAGCATACTTTGCGACAACACCAGCATGGTAGGCTGTACCACAGGCAGTGATCACGACACGCTTTGCATTGCGCCATGCGTCGTCCATCTTGCTCTCTTCAAAGTAAACGTCTGTTGGTTTTCCAGATGCATCCTTTACGATGCGAGGACGCATTGTGTCCGTAATTCCCTTAGGCTGCTCATGGATTTCCTTAATCATGAAATGTGGATAACCACCCTTTTCGGCGGCTGCCATATCCCATTCAACATGGTTTGGCTGTTTTATGATTTTTTCGCCTTCAAAATTAAAAAGATCCACGTGGTCTGCGTACAGAACGGCGAGTTCCTTTTCTCCCAGATAGTAAACATCACGTGTATGCTCAAGAAGAGCCGGAACATCTGAAGCGATGAAGTTTTCTCCATTGCCGACACCTACAACAAGAGGGCTTTCCTTGCGGCAGCAGATGATTCTGTCTGGATAATCCTTGCAGAGGACACCGATGGCATATGAACCTTCAAGAAGATGGATCACCTTCAAGACAGCCTTGAAAATATCCTTCTCTTCCTTGTAAGCCTTATCAATGAGATGCACAACAACCTCAGTGTCTGTCTGAGACTGGAATACAACACCTTCCGACTGGAGCTTTGCCTTAAGGTCGGCATAGTTTTCAATGATTCCGTTATGGACGATTGAAATGCTTCCGTCCATGCTTGTATGAGGATGGCTGTTGGTGTCGCTAGGCTCTCCATGGGTTGCCCATCTTGTATGGCCTATACCAACGTTTCCTTTTATGAAATCAGCAGTCTTTTCATAGATTGCCATTTCCTGTTTATCATATTCAGGGTCTGTTCTTGATGCCGTCACAAGTTCACCTGTGATCTTCTCACCAAGATTCTTAAGAGCTCCCTTTACTTTGCGAACTACAATTTCGTCAGCTGTATAAACCGCAATACCGGCACTGTCATAGCCACGGTATTCCAACTTTTTCAAAGCTTTGATAAGCACCGGAGTAGCATTTTTGCTTCCGATATAACCTACGATTCCACACATAAGATCATTGTAGAGCAATTATAGAATATTGTAAACGCAGTGAAAAAATTGTTATGCGACGGTCAAATATGATAGAATTGAAGACATGAAAAGAATTCTGACATCAGTCATGACCATGTTTCTCAGTGCACTTTGCTTTTGTGCCACAGTCCGGGATGCGGAACAGAAGATAACGGCCATTGAAACCTACAAGCAGATGGTGGCGGAATATCATGGGCAGAATCCTTTTACGGCAGAAGAAATCACCACGCTTAACGAAATGTACGAAAGCCTGGAGTCAGAAGAATACGTCGTATCATCAAAGCTGGGAAACCTGGAATTTACCGTAGGCCAATATGACATAGAGAAAAGCATGTGGCCAGTCCAGATAAAGGGAAACTACTTTGACGGAAAGATTGCCATCGATCAGGAAATAGAACTTCTCTACAGCGACATGATGGAACGTCAGTATGTGCCTGAAAAAGAAATGGTGGAATACCAGAGACGAGACTATGAATACTATGTGACAGATTACGAAAACAGATTCCGCGCAGGAGAAGAACTGATTTACATCGAACTGCATTTTGTGATCCAGAAATGGCTCAAGGCATCCCAATATCGATTCAAGCCGACGGAACTGGTTTTCTATAAAATATCAAAGACAGACAGAGTCATACTCTCAAACAAGAAATTGACCGCGGAGTTTTTTTCATATGAACCGGCCATTGAATACAGAAACAAAAAAGAACTCAATGCGGACAACCAGAAAGTAAAAAGAATCCTGGTGACGGAATCCCGGCAGGCCACAGCGACGCCAACAGCCACCGTAAAAGAAGAGACCAGCTCAAGCGGAAGACGTGCCGTATATTTTTCACTTGAAACATTTGTAGACAACAAGAACTCCAAGATCACGGACATATCCACACTGCAGCTGGATAGTTTTGACGCCGCCCTTACTTTTGGAATAGGAAACGTATTCTTTGCAGGACTTGAGCTTTGCTTTGATGTCGCAAACCAGGACAGGAATTCCGTATACTCATTTGGTGGGCTTGCAGGAGCAAGCATCGAGATAGCAAAAATATTCAGACCGTTCATTTGCGCAGGAGCCGCAGTAAGAACAGATGACAGAAGCGTACTCAAGGCAGGAATCGGATCGGACATCAAGATCAGCCACATCCTTTTGACATCAACATACTGCTACAACTGGAACCATGCCTTTGACTCAAACAAAGAAGCCTTCATCACCGATAGAGAAGACAGAAGCTATCATTCGCTTACAGTCGGAATCGGACTCACCTGGTAGCTGAAGGGCAAAGATCAGAAAGCAGGCAGCCATCACATTTTGGATTCCGTGAAAGGCATGTATAGCGGCCATGAAGCAAAAGCCAGTGGTGGGCATGAAGGGCAAATTCAGGCGGAACAACCTTGAGCAGATCCTTTTCCACAGTCTCAGGTGTTTTACCGCCACTTAATCCAAGACGGGAAGCAACACGGAACACATGGGTGTCAACAGGCATGGTTGGTTTCTTGAACCAGACATTGAGAACGACATTTGCTGTCTTGCGTCCAACACCAGGAAGGGTCACAAGTTCATCCAGATTATCCGGAACTACAGAATCGAATTTCTCAACAAGGATCTTGCTGAGTTCAATGACATGCTTTGATTTGTTTTGATAAAGTCCGATGGGTTTTATGTAGGGGATCAGTTTTTCCTGTCCAAGGGCAACCATTTTTTCCGGCGTGTCAGCAATCTTGAAAAGATCTTCCGTTGCAAGATTCACGCTCTTGTCGGTGGCCTGGGCAGAAAGAACAACCGCCACAAGCAAAGTATAGGCGGAATTAAAATTCAACTCAGGAAGAGGATCGGGATTCCCGTTCCTGAGTCTTCCAAAGATTTTCTTTATTTCTTCTGAACGCATTTCTTGAGGGCTTCAACCTTGTCTGTCTGTTCCCAAGGGAATTCCTTGCGGCCAAAGTGACCGTAAGCTGCAGTTGCAGAATAGATCGGGCGCTTGAGGTCAAGTGTCTTTACGATTCCGGCTGGAGTACAGTCAAAGACTTTCTTTACAGCTGCTTCAATGTCTGCAACAGGATATTTTTCTGTTCCGAAAGTTTCGACCATGATTGAAACAGGATATGGAACGCCGATTGCATATGCAAGCTGAACTTCTGCCCTGTCTGAAAGCTTTGCGGCTACGATGTTCTTTGCAATGTAACGGGCCATGTAGGCTGCAGAACGGTCAACCTTTGAAGGATCCTTTCCGCTGAAGGCACCGCCACCGTGACGACCCATTCCACCGTATGTATCAACGATGATCTTGCGTCCTGTAAGACCTGAATCTCCATGTGGACCACCAGTTACAAAGCGGCCAGTTGGATTTACATAGAACTTTGTCTTTTTATCAAGAAGTCCTGTTGGTTCAAGAACAGGCTTGATGATCTGTTCGATGATTGTCTTTTCGATTTCCGCATACTTGACTTCTGGAGCATGCTGATGGCTTACAACAACTGTGTCGATGCGAACAGGCTTGAATCCTTCGTATTCGATTGTTACCTGAGACTTTGCGTCAGGACGGAGCCACTTGATTTTTCCGCTCTTGCGAAGCTTAGCAGCCTTGAGAAGGATCTTGTGGGAATACATTACAGGAGCTGGCATAAGTTCTGGAGTTTCGTTGCATGCAAAACCGAACATCATGCCCTGGTCGCCTGCACCCTGCTGTCCCTTGAACTTCTTGAGACCTGTACCAACTACACCCTGGTTGATGTCAGGCGACTGTGTGTGGATGGCATTGAGAACTGACATTGAATCACAGTCAAGACCGAAATCAGCGTCTGTGTAACCGATCTTTCTTGCTGTCTCTCTTGCGATTTTCTGGATATCAAGAGTTGCCTTTGTCGTGATTTCACCGCCAACAAGAACCATGCCTGTTGTTGTAAATGTTTCACATGCTACGTGGCTTTCTGGATCTTGACGAAGACATTCATCAAGGACTGCGTCGGAAATCTGATCAGCAACCTTGTCTGGATGACCTTCACCAACTGATTCAGATGTAAAAAGATAATGATTTTTAGAAACGATAGTACTCATGTAGAGCCTCCTATTTAGCATTCAATGCCTGCAATTTGGATAAATCAGCATTTTTATAATGTGCTAGAAATATAGAACAATTCTAAGGAATTGGCAATATCCAGAGAAAACAAGAGACCGTTTTCAGGTTGCTGCGACTCCAATATTATAGCAATAAATAAGGAGCCAAATCCTATTGTTTTTTATAAAAAATACGTTATAATGATATAAGTTTTTGGGAAAAGTCATAGGCCTTTATTTGGCCATTTTAATAAGTATCGGATTAGGAGAAGAAAATGTCATTGAAGAAAACTTATTCAAAAGATAAGAAGACATGCACAGTTACTTTCACAGTGAAGGCAAACGAAACACACGGTGCAGAGAAGATTACTTTGGCAGGAGACTTTAACAGCTGGAGCAGCACAGACACTCCACTCACAAAGGGAAAGGATGGTTCTTTCTCTACAAAGCTTAAGCTCGAACCAGGAAAGGAATATCAGTTCCGCTACCTTCTTGATGGAAAGCACTGGGAAAACGACTGGGAAGCAGACAAGTACATTCCTGCTCCATTCAGCCACACAGACAATTCTGTTGTAATCTGCTAGATTCAACCAAGGTTATAGAAAAGGCCTGCGTTTCGTCGGAAATGCAGGCCTTTTTTTTTATACGACGCAGAAACTATTTTTCAAGTATTCTATACATGGGTTCTTCGCCGGGATGAAGCTCAAGGATATGCTTCTCGCAGTCCAATACTTCCGATGGATCATGGGTGACGTGAAGCAGTGTTGTTGTTCCGGTTGCCGCAATGGTCTCAAGAAGATCAAGGATTTTTCCACGATAGTTTTCATCAAGGCCATGGCAAGGTTCATCAAGGATGAGAACCCTTGGTGATTTTACCGCCGCACGCAAAATGAGAATCGCACGCTGCTCGCCATAACTTAGGTTTCCAAAGAATTCATGCTCACGCCCCGCAAATCCTGCAAGCTTGAGCCATGCCTTTGCCACTGCGCTTTCATAGTCTGTCGGCATCTGATAAAGACCGATGCTGTCATGGAAGCCGGAAATTATGACGTTCTGAAGATCTGTTCCGCCTACCATCCTGTACTCAACATGGAGACGGTAGCTCACGATACCAAGCTGACGTTTGATGTCCCAGATGGTTTCGCCGGTTCCGCGTCTCTTTCCAAAAAGATAGACAGGTTCACGGAACACCTGCATGTTGTCGCCGGTAATAAGCTCCATTATTGTTGTCTTTCCGCTTCCATTTGGTCCACGGACAAGATAGTGGTCACCCTTTTTTACCTCCCATTCGAGATCCACGAGAACATGATGATCTTCCCAGCCGACATTGACCTTGTCGAACTTTATGAGACTGTCTGGAACCTCAACGGAATTTATGTTGTCCGCCAGAGCTTTGCTTTCGCTCTGGATTTTTGAAAGCTCATCAAGGAAGGCTTTCTTGTCTGCCTCACGGGTAGCCTTCTTTTCTTCGTAAGCTTTCTTGAGCATCATCTCGTATTCCTGGCGGTCACCGCAGAAGGAAATCTTCTTTTCACGGAATTCAACAACGCGGTTGATGGTCTCAGGAATTTCGTGGAAACGTTCCATACAGAGCACGATGTAAGGAAAACCGCTGTCAGAGGTTCCGTCTAAAGTCTGCTGTTTTGAGACGATGGTAGTGAAAAACTCCAGGAGGATTCTTCGCGATTCAGCATCAAGACCCGCAAAAGGATCGCTGAGCACAAGAAGTCTGCTGCCTGAAAGAAGGGCTCGGCAAAGAAGGGTTCGGCGGATCTCACCTGTGGACATGTAACGGAGACCACGGTCAAGGATTTTTTCAACGCCACACAGTTTTACCTGAGGCATGGTCTCAAGACGATATGCTATTTCAGGAAGGGGCGCATTCTTTCGGCTGGAACCACCAAGAACTTCCGAAATATACGCACGGCCTGTACGACCGATATCTTCCTTGTCCATGTATTCGCTTTCATCGCGTTCACGTTCTTCCTCAATAAGCTTCGCGGCTTCCTCGAGGGAAACAACAGAGACACTCTTACCAAAGACATTGCTGTATGAACCGTCCTTTCCGTTTGGAGCAAATTCAAGCTGTCCAGCAAGAGCCCTGACAAAGTCCGCCTTGCCGCCGCCGTTAGGTCCAATAACAAGCCAGGACTCGCCTTTGCTGAAAGTCCAGTCAATGCTGTCGAAAAGAGTCTTTGTAGAATTCTGGATCCTACAGTCATGTATGTTTATCAATTCTTCTGACATATAAAACACCTTGCCGAGAGTTTACCACTTTGCTCCTACTTGTTACAATGTACCTGTAAAGGGAGAAACAAAATGAAAAAGACTTTGCTCATTGCGGCTGCTGCCTTCATGACATCGGCACTCTTTGCTTACGATGAAGAAATCCTGGAATTCAACGGAACTCCGGCAACATACACAAAGACTGAATATTCAGTGACATCAAAATTCGGTGAATACTTTCGCACGGTGGATATGAAACATGTCCACACATATTCCGACGGCCTCATGACAAAAACCGTGTCTTTAAATCCAAAGGATGAAGTCCTGGACAGCATTGAATACGAATACGGCGAAGATAAAAAACTGGCTTCGGAAATTCTAAAGGATTCAGCCGGAACAACATTCAGAAAAATTTCCTATGATTACTACCCTGATGGAAAACTGAAGTCGGAAAGCGCCTATAGTTCCGCAGGTGACCTTACTGGAAAGACAATCTATAAATATGAAGACAACAGGACGACCGAAAGTCTCTATAACAGCGAGGGCAAACTTGTAAGCCGTACCATAAGCTATCTTGCAAAGGACGGCAGAACATCGGAAGCGGCATACTACTTTAGCGACGGATCCCTTTCCCATGCTGAAAAATTCACCTACGACGAAAATGGGAAAACAACCATGGTGGAAAATCTTGATTCCGACGGAAAGAAAGCCGGAAGAACAGTCTACTGCTACGACAAGAACGGCTGGATGAGCGAGATCCAGGTTTACGCCACTGAAAATGACCTTATCCAGCGTGAAGTCTACACAACAGACGGCAAGGGTAATCCACTCAAGGTCAGCATCTATGAAATCGCGGAAAAATTCGGAGCAACAGCCAACGAACTGATTTCCATCACAGAATATTCCTATTCATACTAGTCTATGGGGCACTGGAACACCATCAATTTCAGTGCCTAACTTTATTTTTCTTACCATATATTGTATTCTGTTGTAATGAATGCAGAATTTTCACGCCATCTTCAGAACATTGAAGAATCCATAAGATCATTTCTTCCATCTCAGTCAGACCCCCAGTGGCAGAAGGAAAGCTTTGGCACCCTTCCTGAGGCAGTGAAAGCCCAGCACATCCATCCACTTCTTGAGACAACAAGATCTCTCGTTGACCTTGGAGGAAAAAGATGGAGGCCATTGCTGCTCACACTCTGCGCACGTGCCGTTTCCCAGGAAAGCAAAAAGAAAGAATCAGAAAACTTTGCATACAAGCTGAGCACCCTGGTTGAATTTGTACATACGGCAAGCCTTATCCATGATGACATCGAAGACAAATCGGAATCACGACGCGGAAAACCTGCGGCTTATATCACATACGGAACAGACACAGCCATCAACGCAGGATCATGGCTTTATTTCCAGGCTCCGGTCTGCATAAACGCATTGGACTGCCCTGGGGAACTTAAGCTCAGGCTTTATGCCACATATGCGGAAGAACTTCGCCGTCTTCATCTTGGCCAGGCAATGGACATCAAGTGGCACAACGACAATTCAAAGGAACCATCACAGGACGAATATCTGGCAATGGTGAAAAACAAGACAGGCACCCTTGCTTCCCTTTCCGCAAAAATCGGAACCCTTGCCGGTGGCGCAGACGACGCTGTCGTTGCTAAGGCAGGCGTCATCGCCGCAGAGATTGGAGCAGGCTTCCAGATCATTGACGACGTGATAAACCTTACCACAGGCAACCCCGGAAAGAAACGCGGCGACGACATTGTGGAAGGCAAAAAATCACTGCCAGTCCTTGCTTTCATCGAGAAGAACAAAGAAAACAGAACCGCCATAGACCAGCTCCATGAATGCTTTGAAACGGCTGCCAGAGATGGAATAGAAAGTCCCGCCGTAGAAAAGGCCGTGAAGATGCTTCTCGAAAGCGGAGCCGTAGAAGAGGCAAGAGATCAGGGCATCAAGTGGATCCACAACGGATGTGATAAATTCATCCAGCTATTTGGAGACAATGAAGACAGCCGTCTTATCCGCGAGCTGTTCATCGCCATGATTCCGCCTATGAAAGAAGGAGCAAAGAATGCTTGAAAGCAGTGAAAAGCTGAACAACCAGGCCGTGCGTCTTGCTTTCAACGGAGAATACATGGAAGCAATCGCATGCCTTAAACGTGCGATCACAGTTGAAAAGGAAAACTATCTTCTCTGGTTCAACCTGGCCCTTACATACCGGGACGCGGGAAATCTTGACGCCGCAAAGACCTCCATGGAATATGCGCTTAAGCTCAACCGCAAGAATGAAGAGATCATAGAAGCCATCGCAAACCTTTGCATCTCCATGGAACTTTATGACGACGCCATGTTCTACTGCATCATGGGATTTGACGTAAACGACATGAATCCCCACTTCTGGAACACAGCCGGAGTAATCCATTTTCAGATCGAAGAATACGGAGAGGCTGCGGAATTCTTTGAGCATGCGGTTTCTCTTAGTCCACGGTATTACGACGCATTGTTCAACCTGCGCGACACCTACGAGCAGCTGGGAAACAAAACCGGCTATGAGGAATGCGAAAGGATACTGAGATCAATAAAAGGATGAAGCCATGACAGAAAAAGCACTTGTTGTTTCTGTTGGAAAAACAATAGAAGCCGTACATTTTGAAAAAGATGAATGCCTCTCATGCACCACAGGATGCGCAAAGATAAAGAACACTTTTGAGATAACAAATCCCAAAGGACTTGATGTGGTGAAAGGTTCCGTAGTCATGGTGGAGGCAAGCAAGAAAGCCCAGGTGATCCAAGGGCTCCTTTCGCTGTTCATACCATTTCTTTGTGCAGTCGCAGGCTACATTCTTGGCCCTTCCATCTGCGGAATTTTTGGAAAAACCATTTCAAATGACGCAAGGGCAATTTTCGTTCTCCTGTTCCTGGTGATAGCTTCAGCGGCAGTGTTCATCATCACAAGAAAACATCCTATGCCCGGAAAACCTGAAATAGTGGAAGTCGCATAGATGAAACGTCTTTTTCCGATTCTGATCCTTATATCCATGTTCTCATTTTCATGCTCACTTAAATACGAGGAACCAATCAATTCGGAAGATACATCGCCAGAGCTTCAGTTCACAAACGTCGATTACAAGAAATATAAAGAAAAAAAACTTGATACCCGCATACAGGCGGAAGTGTTGGAAAGATACAAGGCCGATGGAGCCGCCTATGCACGCAACGCATCCTTTTTCTCATGGGATGAAAACGGAGAGCTTGCGACGGAAGGCAGTTGTGCGCTTCTTGGAATAGATTCTGAAAATGAAATCTACACAATGTTCAACAGCATATTTCTGCACAACATAGAACAGAACTTTACATTGAAGGCAACCAACCTTAAGTGGAACGGCAAGACAGAACAGCTTTCAAGCGGAATCAACGACACGGTCTACCTTAACCGTGACGACATAGAAATCGAAGGTACAGGATTCTCTGCCAGTGGAATAACACGAAGCTTTGAATTCTCAGGTTCCGTCTCAGGTACCGTGACAACAGAAGATGATGAAGAGGCAACAACAGATGATGAAAACTAGATTACTTTCAACATTGTTTTTTTTGATGGCTGCCTCACTCTCATTTGCGGAAAAGATCACCTTCTCGGCAAACAAGATGAGCGGCGTCGCTGGAAACAAGAACAGCATGACAGTCCTCAAGGGAAACGCAAGGGTCAACACGAACACAATGATCATCAATGCGGACTACATTGAGCTTTCAGGAAAAGATTTCCGCATGATAAAGGCAGAAGGAAATGTCACCGGAAAGAACACGGAAAGCAACATGGACTTTGTCTGTGGAAAGCTTCTCTATGACAGGGACACCAAGATCGCGACCCTTGAAAACGACGTGAAGCTTGTGGACAACGACAACGATGTTGTTGCCCAGGCACAGATCATCGAATACAACCAGGATTCAGAAATCGCCATAATGCAGATAAAGATCAACCTTACACAGAAGGACAACGTCTGCACTTCCGCATATGCCATCTACAGAAAGAACGAGCAGCTCCTTGAAATGAGCGGAAATCCTAAGATCGTACAGAACGGCGATACATTCCGCGCCCAGACCATAAAGCTGGACATGGACTCACAGGAAATCACACTTTCAGGACGCGTAAAAGGTTCCGTAGTAACAGAGTCAAAGGATGATGAAGAAAATACCGAAGAGAAACAGCAGGAAAATCCTGAAGAAACTCCACGGGTAGAAAATACGGAATCGGTACAGGCTGAGGATACCCAAGCTGAAGAATCACAACCGGAAGATACAGCAAAGGAGACTAAAAATGAGTGACATCATGGAAGAAGAAGTTTCAGAAATAAAAAAAGACTCACTCAGAGTTTCCTCACTTTACAAGTCATTTGGAAGAAAGAAAGTCGTAAAGGGCGTAGATTTTTCAATGACAACTGGAGAAGTCCTTGGACTTTTAGGTCCAAACGGAGCCGGAAAAACAACGACATTCTACATGATCGTAGGATTCTACAAGCCAACAGCTGGCGACCTGTTCCTTAACAACAAATGCATAACTCCCCTTCCGATGTATAAACGCGCTCAGGCAGGAATCTCGTACCTTCCGCAGGAACCTTCCGTTTTCAGAAAACTCACTGTAGAAGAAAACATCTGGTCGATCCTTGAGACAAGAAAAGACCTTACAAAGGTAGAGAAAAGAAAGAGACTGGAAGAACTCATTGAAGAATTTGCCATCGGCAGAATCCGCAAGCAGCAGGCCTATACTCTTTCAGGTGGCGAACGCCGAAGAACTGAAATCGCCCGTTCCCTTGCCATCGAACCTAAATTCCTTTTGCTCGACGAACCTTTTGCCGGTATCGACCCTATTGCCGTCGCCGACATCAAGGGCATGATCAAGCTTCTTGCAAAACGTGGCATAGGCATTTTGATTACAGACCACAATGTTCGTGATACCCTTGAGATCACTGACCGTGCCATCATCATATCCAACGGAACAATCATTACACAGGGCAACAAGGAACAGATTCTCCAGTCTCCGGAAGCCCGTGAAATCTACCTTGGAAAAGACTTCTCGATGTAAATAAAAAAAAGGTCCAGGTAATCTACGGCACAGTGACCATCCTCATACCGTTGCTGTGTTCCCACTCTGGCGGGGTTTTGAGGCGGCCACTTGCATAGCACCTGGACCAATGCCTAGAGTATATTTTTTAATCCCTGTTGTGTCAATTAAGCTGTGTTGCTTGCCCTCCTGAAAACCGCTCCCGTCAGGAACCGTGCCAAGCCTGCTAGGTGCTCCCTTCGTGCTGCACTAAAGCTTCGGGCAAGCCCTCAGATCTGTATAGCGTCGCAAATCGCAGTTTGTCCCGAACCCTGACTCCGCGGTTTTCAGGTATCCAATGTATCTGCAGCCTAATCACCCCAAATTAAAAACATACTCTTGCCAAGTCCTCGCATAAAATCCCCGTCAGGAACCGTGCCAAGGCTGCGAAGTTTAATTATGAATTGATGAAGTTTTCTGATATAATAAAGCCATGAAAGTTACAATGATCGGTATGGGCGCGGTTGGCGCTGTTGTTGGTAAGAGGATCAATGAGTTTCTTGGAAAAGAAAACCTTCAGTGCATAGCGGAAGGAAGCAGGCTTGAACGATATAGAAACACTGGCATAACGGTCAACGGAGAGAAACTGGACTTCAATTATGTGACTCCCGATGAAGCACAGGTTGCTGATCTTGTGATCATTGCGACAAAAAATCTTCAGCTGGAAGAAGTTCTTGTCCAGATAAAGAATGCTGTCGGCCCACACACTGCAATACTTTCCCTTCTCAACGGAATACAAAGCGAAGGCGACATAGCAAAAGTTTATGGAGAAGAAAAGACACTCTACGGATATATCGTCAACTTGAGCTCAACCAACGTAGGAAGCGTAATCACCTGCGGCCATGAAGGAACGATATACTTTGGCGAAAATGACAACAGCAAAAGTGAACGAGTTCTTAAGATAAAAAAACTATTTGATGACGCAAAAGTGAACAGCATCATTCCGGATGACATACACCTGATGCAGTGGAAGAAATTCCTCCTTAATGTTTCATGCAACACCATTTCGGCCCTATGCCGACAGACCTACAAGGGATTCCGCTATGAGGTAATGCAGGATCTTGTACGCCAGTGCAGCAATGAGGTCATAAAGGTCGCTAATGCAAAAGGCATCGCCCTCACATCAGAAATGACTGAAGACAACATACGCACCACGGCAGCTCTCAACGATGACGGAAAGACTTCCATGTTCCAGGATGTTGAGGCAAAAAGGAAAACAGAAAACAAGTTCTTCTGCGGAACCGTCGTAACACTCGGAAAGGAACTTGGCATCGAAACTCCAGTCTGCGCTCTCCTTGAAAAACTGGTGGAATGCACGGAGAATGCTTTCTGATTGAAACAAAACACATAAAGCATTAAAATTGATTCAATAAATTTTTACACGATGAAGGAGCATTCCTATGAAAAAAATTATCAGCGGTAAAGTACGCGAAGTTTATGACCTTGAAGACGGACGCATGGTTATCGTTACAACAGACCGCATCTCTGCTTTTGATGTAATTCTTCCAACAATGATCACAGACAAGGGCAAGGTTCTCAATGCTCTTTCAAATTTCTGGTTCAACTACACAAAGGACATCTGTGCAAACCACATGATCTCTTCTGATCTCAAGGACATGCCAGAAGAATTCCAGAAGAGCGAATTCGAAGGACGTACAATCCTTGTAAAGAAGCTCAAGATGGTTCCATATGAAGTAATCGTTCGTGGATATATGTTCGGTTCAATGTACGAAGCATACAAGAAGGGAGAACCTTTCCTTGGACACAGCTTCGACAAGGAATACCAGCAGGCAGAAAAACTTGCAAAACCAATCGTAACTCCATCGACAAAGGCAGCAGAAGGACACGACATCAACGTTACCCTCGAATACATGAAGAATGACCTTGGCGAAGAACTTGGAACAAAGATCGAGCAGGCTGCTCTCGCAATCTACAAGAAGTGCTACGACCACGCATACAAGAACGGAATCATCATCGCTGATACAAAGTTTGAATTCGGTCTTACAGAAGACGGAACACTTGTTCTTGCCGATGAAGTACTCACTCCAGACTCAAGTCGCTTCTGGGATCTTTCAAAATATGCTGTAGGTTCAAGCCCAGCAAGCTACGACAAGCAGTTTGTTCGCGACTGGCTCAAGGACAACAACCTTGCAGGTGATCCAAACATCAAGGAAATCCCAGCAGACGTTGTTTCAAAGACAGCCGCAATCTACAAAGAATGTGAAATCAAGATCTGCTGCTAATACATGACAGAACACATCAATAAAGCCGGGGTATATGTTCCAGAAACGGGAATCACATACCCCGAACTTCCAGATACACCACTACTCAATCCAAAGATTGTATACGACATCGACTTTGAAGATAACTACCCTTTCCTTGACAGATCATTTTATGGCAGACTGAACAATTTCATAATCTACACAGGAATATTCTGTCTTGTATTCCCCCTTCACAAACTTCGCTACGGTCTTAAGATAAAGGGAAAAGAAAACATCAAGAAAAACATGAAGCTCTTCAAGAATGGAGCCATGACGGTATCAAACCATGTATACGGCTGGGATTTCCTTGCTGTCGCACAGGCTGTAAAATACCGCCGCCTATGGTTTCCTGTAAGAGCCCTTCAGGTCAAGACAAAACAGAAATTCATGATCCGCGGTGCAGGTGGTCTTCCAATCCCTGAAAAACCAGCGGCACTTAGACGGTTCAATCTTGCATTTGACAAACTGCACGAGGAAAAGAAGTGGATTCATATCTTCCCTGAAAGCTGCAGATGGGATTTCTATCAGCCTATAAGACCATTTAGAAAAGGAGCTTTCAAGATGGCCTATAGATATGACATTCCGGTTATTCCTATGGCAATCAGCTATAGAAAACCAGATGGCATCCACAAAATTTTAGGAACAAAACACCCCCTCATCACACTTACAGTGGGAACACCTATTGTTCCTGGAGAAATACAAGGTGAGAGCCGTAATGAAATCTGTGACATAATGAGAAAAAATGCCCACCAGCAGATAGTCGCAATGGCAGGCATTGAAAAGAACATGTGGCCAGCTGAGCTGGACTAGATCAAGACAATATCATGCGGGAAAAGTTTTCCCATGAAAGCCGATGTGCATCAACGCCGTCGGCTTCTTTTTTTTCAAAATCTTTATTAAGGATGTGAATGAATTTCATTCCGCAGTTTCTTGCCCCCTGCCCATCAGTATCATCCCTGTCTCCTACCACAAGGACTTCGGAAGGGGCCACATCCAGGATCCGCGCAATTTCAAAAAATCCACGTGGACATGGCTTCAAAAGGCCAAGTTCCTCAGAGGAAAACAGGTTGCCGGAAATTCCGTCTGCACCGATGGCCGCTACCCTTTCAGGAACAAAATCATAGTCAGAAAAAACAGCGGTCTTGATTCCCTGCTCATGGAGTTTATTGAAGACTTCAAAGATATCACTTCTTGCAGGAAAGCCTTTTTCAAGGATCCTGGTCATGGAAGGCATATAGACCTTATTCTTCCATGACGAAACTTTTTCAAAAGAAGATTTCTTTCCATCTGCAAGGAAATAAACATATGCTCTGCGGAATTCATCAGCAGAACCAAAATCAACACCTTTATATATGCGCCTGAATTTACGGTCCCTGAGTACAAGTGAAAGATGAAAAATAGAAGAAAGGACGAGACGCTTTTTCATGCCCTTTGGATAATAGAGCGTCCCGTCAAAATCAAAGATTACTGCTTTGATTCCGTCTGTGATTGAACCCATTATTTAACCAATGGTTCAAACATGGCACGTCGCTTTTCGTCCTGCATGAGGAGGTTAAGCTTGAACTGTCCATCACGACCATTGCCGCTCTTGATGCAGTTTTCCTTGTATGTCTCAAAAGAATTCTTGATCATCACATGAGGAACAGGCACAGCAATACGGAGTGAATCACGCTTTGCTTTATACTCAATGTTGATTTCCTTGAGCTTTGCATCAACTGCTTCATTAAGGATCTTGATTTCCTCTGCAGAAATGTTTTCGTTTTCAAATTCATAGTAGATCTGGTAAACGGAATTCTCCACATCAGCAAAACCTACAAAGAAATTAAGCTTTATCTTTGTCTCGTTCTGAGCCTGCTTTACAGCCTCGATAAACTGACGTTCATGAAGCTTTTCTCCGGTCATTGAGATGATTCCGTTGATCTTCTGTACAAACTGAATTGTTGGAATTGTTCCGTATTTGCCTGTTACTTCAATAAGGTCATTCATGTTGTAGCGGTAAAGACCGGCATAAGTTGTGACAAAGATGGAATAGCGTTTTCCAACCTCAAGTTCATGGAGCTGATAGAACTTTGGATTTGGATTGTCCAGATCTTCTTCGCCAATGAATTCAAAATAGTGGAAATGTGGGAAGAGAACTGTATCGCTCTTTCCGTTGAGAACAAGACCCGCTCTACATTCTGAAGCAAAGTAAGAGAACTCCTGATAGAGAGTCTTCTCTGGAAATGATTCAAGGAATTTGTTCATGTACACCTGTGTGTTGCCACATTTCCATGTTGTAAGAACCTGAAGGTCAGGCCAATAATGCTTTGGAAGGATATCAGGATTCTTTGCCTTGAGCTCACGGAGTTCCTGTGCACGTTTTGGATTTGGTTCAAATGCAGGTGCGAGAGCCTTTCTGATTTCCGGAGAGATATCCAGTTTTTCATTGAGAGTACCGTTCTCAATATCTTTAACGTAGTCATCAAAGAACATATTGACGTTGTTCTGCATCTCAACGATTGTAGAAGGATTTGCAGTGATGATGATATGTACATCCTGTTCAATGGCAATACGCATAAGTGTATAGTAGCGTGCCGTATAATCTGTGATCTCAAAAACCTCAGATGGAGCTGAATGGATAGGCTTTACGAATTCAGGAATGTCACGGCGTGTAACACCAGAAACCGAACCATAGACTGTTCCGTCTGGAGCATAACCCTCGATTGATTTACCTACGATAGAAACAGCCTCACCGTAGAAAGACTTCTTTCTGTGCATGAGGAAAGTATAAAGCCAGAGCTTTGTCATCTTGTTGTAGATGTTGTCGTAGTATTCATTTGTAATAGGAATCCACTTAGGTTCCTTTGTTGTACCGCTTGTTGTGGCATACATCTTTGGCTTGCC
>JAGHUO010000091.1 GCA_018064785.1 Candidatus Treponema equi | reverse complement strand
GCTCCCTCAAAGAGGAAGCAAGTGACGCTTGGCGGACTCGAACTGCCGACCCTCTGCTTAGAAGGCAGATGCTCTAATCCAGCTGAGCTAAAGCGCCAGGTGGAATTAATATACAGGATTATAGATTTTTGTTCAAGGGTTAAAATGAAATTTGCATTATTTTCAGTACCAAAGTAATAAATACAAACAACAGGGACAGCCCCCTTGCTTTGTTGTGAATTACGCAAAGCCCGACGGCGCAAGCTGGGATACCCATAAAAAAAGCCTTCCTTTGATTTTTTCCTATATATTTAGTATATTTATGATAACTAAAAGAATAGGAATTTATTATGGCTGAACTTTTGACAATTCAGAATTTGTGTGCTGATATCGGTAGCAAGTCCATTCTCAAGGACATCAATCTTACAATCAATCCTGGCGAAACCCATGTTCTTATGGGTCCAAACGGAGCCGGAAAATCTACTTTGGGCTATACACTCATGGGAAGTCCTGAATATACAATCACAGGCGGAAAAATCCTTTTCAATGGAAAGGACATTACTGAATTTACAGCAGACCTCCGTGCAAAGGAAGGAATTTTCTTGAGCTTCCAGGAACCACTTGAAGTGCCTGGTGTTTCTCTGGAATCTTTCATCCGCTCAAGCATGCAGCAGGTTACAGGTCAGAAGATCAAGCTCATGCAGTTCTCCAAGGAACTTGAGAAGAACATGGACATCCTTAAGATGAACCATTCCTATGCTGAACGCGACCTTAATGTTGGTTTTTCCGGCGGTGAAAAGAAGAAGAGCGAAATCCTCCAGCTTTTGATGCTCAAGCCAAAATTTGCAATCCTTGATGAAACAGACAGCGGCCTTGATGTTGACGCATGCCGCACAGTAAGCAAGGGAATTGAAGAGTACATGAAGAGTGTAGGCGGATCTCTTTTGATCATCACTCACTCTACAAGAATCCTTGAAAGCCTTAAGGTGGACAAGACCCACATCATGGTCAAGGGAAAGCTTGTGCACACTGGCGACGGTTCCCTTGTTCAGGAAATCAACGAGCATGGCTTTGACAAATTCATTCCTCAGGAAGTCAAGGACGAAGAAAGAAAGGCGGCCCTTGCCGCCGCTGCAAAGGCTGCAATGGATGCCATCAAGAATACTGTGACAAAGGAAGAGTTGCAGGAACAGCTTAAGGAAAGCAAGTAATGTCAAACGAAAAGACAAAAGTTAATGAAATAGATAGAAGCCTCTACGATTTCCGTTACGAAGAAAAGGATGAAGAATTCTACAAGATTCGTGCGGGTCTGGATGATTCTATTGTTGAAAAGCTTAGTGAGGACAAGGAAGATCCTGAATGGATGAAGGAATTCCGCCTTAAGTCCCTTCACCTTTTCAACAGCATCAACGAGCCTGAATGGGGACCGGACATCCGCGACCTGGACATTCAGAAAATCGTTACTTATGTTAAGGCCAAGACAGACATGGCCACAACCTGGGAAGATGTCCCTGAGGATATCAAGAACACTTTTGAAAAACTTGGTATTCCAGAAGCTGAACGCAAGAGCCTTGCAGGTGTTGGCGCTCAGTACGACAGTGAAGTTGTATACCACAATGTTCAGGAAGATGTTGCAGCCCAGGGGGTAATCTACACTGATTTTGAAAGTGCCCTCAAGAGTCCTGAATGGGGACCAATGGTCAAGGAATACTTCATGCACCTGGTTCCACCTACAGACCACAAGTTTGCTGCCCTTCACGGTGCAGTCTGGTCAGGCGGTTCCTTCGTATATGTTCCAAAGAATGTAAAGGTCAAGATTCCTCTCCAGTCATACTTCCGTTTGAATGCGGCAGGTGCTGGACAGTTTGAGCATACATTGATCATCGTTGATGAAGGCGCAGACCTCCACTTCATCGAAGGCTGTTCTGCTCCAAAATATAATGTTGCAAACCTCCACGCAGGTTGTGTTGAACTTTATGTTAAGAAAAACGCACGCCTTAGATATTCTACAATCGAAAACTGGTCAAAGAACATGTACAACCTCAACACAAAGCGAGCCATCGTTGAAGAAAACGGACGCATGGAATGGGTAAGCGGTTCTTTTGGAAGCCATATTTCGTATCTCTATCCAATGACAATTCTCAAGGGCGACAATGCAACATGTGAATTCACTGGAATCACTTTTGCAGGTGCAGGTCAGAACCTTGATACCGGTGCCAAGATGGTTCACATCGGAAAGAACACAAGCACTGTAATCAATACAAAGTCCATTTCAAAGAGCGGTGGTGCTTGTACATACAGAAGTGCCATCGTAGTCAATGAAAGTGCAAAGCATTCAAAGGCAAGCGTTGACTGCTCAAGCCTTATGCTGGACAACGAAAGCCGCAGTGATACTGTTCCTGCAATGAACATCATGACTGACGACTGCGATGTTGGACATGAAGCAAAGATCGGTCGCATTTCAAACAAGGCCATCTTCTATTTGATGAGCCGCGGAATCAGCGAGGAGGATGCCCGTGCAATGATCGTAAGTGGTTTTGCAAATCCTGTCAGCAAGGAACTTCCTCTTGAATATGCCGTTGAGATGAACAACTTGATTCAGCTTGAAATGAAGGGGCAGGGGTGATTATGAA
>JAGHUO010000011.1 GCA_018064785.1 Candidatus Treponema equi | reverse complement strand
GCACAGGAACTCCGCGAAATCATGGCAAAACTTGGTTTCCACAGTGTAGAAGAAATGTGCGGTCACAGCGAACTTCTTGGAATCAAGGAAAAGGGTGCCTTTGAAAGAGCAAACCTTGTAGACATGAGCCGCATCCTTGCAGGTGGAGAAGCAGCTTCTCACTTTGTTCCTGAAGATGTATTTGACTTTGAACTTGAAAAGACAGTTGACGAAAGCATCCTTCTTAAAGAATTCGCCAAGGTTAAAAAGAGCGGAAAGGGTAGCTTTGACGTTAAGGTCAGCTCTACAGACAGAACTGTAGGTACAATCCTCGGTTCAGAAATCCAGAAAGAATTCGGCAACAGCCTTGAAGAAGATAGCTTCGTAGTAAATGCAATCGGTGGCGGTGGACAGAGCTTTGGTGCCTTCATTCCAAAGGGTCTTACTCTCCGTCTTACAGGTGATGCAAATGACGGTCTCGGAAAGGGCTTGAGCGGCGGAAAGATTGTTGTATCTGTTCCAAAGGATGCAGCATACAAGGCAGAAGAAAACATTATCGTAGGTAACGTTTGCTGCTTTGGAGCCACAAGCGGACAGGCTTTCATCAACGGTATTGCCGGTGAAAGATTCTGCGTAAGAAACTCTGGCGCTACAGTCGTAACAGAAGGTTGTGGCGACCACGGTCTTGAATATATGACTGGCGGTACAGCAGTAATCCTTGGTTCAACAGGACGCAATCTTGCAGCAGGTATGTCTGGTGGTGTTGCCTATGTTCTTGATGAAAATCATGATCTTTACCAGCGCCTTAACGGTCAGCTTGTAACAATGAGCGAACTTTCTGAAAGTCATGACATTGACCTTGTAAAATCCCTTATCCAGAAGCATGTTGATGAAACAGGCAGTGCAAGAGGTAAGGAAATTCTTTCTGACTGGGATAAGAGTCTCAAGAGCTTTAAGAAGATTATTCCTAATGACTACGCAAAGGTACTCAAAGAAATTGCAGTAGCAGAAGTTGCTGGAATGAATCATGATGATGCTTTGCTTGAAGCCTTTAAAAAGGTTACAGCATGAGCGATTTTGCAATTCATAATTCATAATTAAAAATTAAGAATTAAGAATTGTGAATTATGAATTAGTAATGGTGAACTGGAGATTTTATTATGGGAATGTCTAACGGATTTATTAAATATACAAGAATAGAAAACGACTGGATTGATCCAAAAATCCGTCTTAAAAACTTTGAAGAAATGCACGTTCTTTTGAACGATGAGGACCGTCGCAAGCAGGCAAGCCGCTGCATGAACTGCGGTGTACCTATGTGCCAGAGCGCAATCAAGCTTGGCGGAATGGTAACAGGATGTCCGCTCCACAACTTCATTCCTGAATGGAATGATGCACTTTACAAGGGACAGTATGACATGGCTGCCTGGAGACTTTTGAAGACTTCAAGCTTTCCAGAGTTTACGGGTCGTGTATGCCCAGCCCTCTGTGAAAAGGCCTGCAACTGTATCAGCATGGAAAAGGATTACAGCAACGGAAAAGATATCAAGGATCCTGTTACAATCCATGACAACGAACTTTACATTATCGAAAAGGCTTTTGAATCAGGATACATGAAGCCACAGGTTCCAAAGGTTAGAAGCGGAAAGAAAATAGCAGTTGTAGGTTCAGGTCCTGCAGGTCTTGCTGTTGCAGATTTGCTTAACCGCCGCGGTCACAGTGTTACTGTATTTGAACGCGAAGACCATGTTGGTGGCCTTTTGATGTACGGCATTCCAAACATGAAGCTGGATAAGAAAGTCATCAACCGCCGTGTTGACCTTATGAAGGCAGAGGGTGTTGAATTCGTATGCAATGCAAATATTGGTGCAGACAAAAAAGCAGAAGAGCTTCTTAAGGATTTTGATGCAGTAGCACTTTGCTGTGGTGCAAAGAAAGCTCGCAAGCTCAATGTTGCCGGTGAAGATTCAATGGGTATCTATCCTGCAGTTGATTTCCTTACTGCAGTTACAAAGGAAGTTGTAAAGGGTGCACAGCCATTCTCTCTTGGTGATATGGATCCAAGAGGTAAGAATGTAATCATCGTTGGTGGTGGTGATACTGGAAACGACTGTACAGGTACATGTGTTCGCCTTGGAGCTGCAAATGTTGTGGCTCTTGAAATGATGCCAAAGCCTCCTGTAGAACGCGCAGAAAATAATCCGTGGCCACAGTGGCCTAAGGTCCTCAAGACAGACTACGGCCAGATGGAAGTTATCGCAACACAGGGAGAAGACCCACGTGTATACAAGACAACAATCAAGGAAATCTACCAGAAGGACGGCCATGTAACAGGCGTAAAGACTGTTCAGGTTGAATTCAGAAATGTAGACGGCCAGAGAAAGCTTTGTGAAATCGAAGGAACAGAAAAAGAACTTAAGGCAGATATGATTCTTGTTGCAGCAGGTTTCCTTGGTGCGGAAGAATATACTCCAAAAGCCTTTGGAACAGAAATGACACAGCGTGGAACTGTTGCCGCTGACGAAGGAAAATACAGGACAAGCGTAGACAAGGTTTTTGCCTGCGGAGACATGAGGCGCGGTCAGTCACTGGTTGTATGGGCCATTGCTGAAGGCCGTGAATGCGCAAGGGAAATCGACAGATTCCTTATGGGCTATACAAATCTCTAGTCTAAATATCGTTGTAAAAATCGGAATTGTGTCCTTCAAATTCATTCAAAAAGATTGAGGAAAGTGATAGGATACAATCCCGTATACGACAATGAGGTCGCAAACAAAGTTGCTTATGGATGCCATAGGGGATTTTGTCTGCGCCCTCTTTTTTTGTGGGGTTATATGAAAAATACAAAGTACATTTTCGTTACGGGCGGTGTAGTTTCTGGTCTTGGTAAAGGAATTACAGCAGCAAGTCTTGGTCGTCTTTTAAAATCCAGAGGATTAAAAGTAGCATCTCAGAAACTTGATCCATACATCAATGTTGATCCGGGTACAATGAGTCCTTATCAGCACGGTGAAGTTTATGTAACTGAAGACGGTGCAGAAACAGATCTCGACCTTGGACACTATGAAAGATTCATCGATGAAGACCTTAACAAATATTCAAACCTCACTTCAGGAAAAGTTTACTGGAATGTACTTAACAAGGAACGCCGCGGTGAATACCTTGGAGAAACAGTTCAGGTTATTCCCCACATCACAAATGAAATCAAGGAATTCATTTACAATGTCGGCAAGCAGTCAGAGGCTGATGTTGTAATTACAGAAGTCGGTGGTACAACCGGTGACATTGAAAGCCAGCCTTTTATCGAGGCAATTCGTCAGGTAGGTCTTGAAGTTGGCCGCGAAAATGCAATCTACATTCATGTAACTCTTCTTCCATTCCTTAGTGGTTCAGATGAACACAAGACAAAGCCAACTCAGCACAGCGTTAAGGAACTTCAGGGTATGGGTATCAAGCCTGATATCATTGTTCTCCGCTGCGATGAAAAGCTTGAACCTGCAATCTTCAGGAAGGTTGCCATGTTCTGTAATGTTGCGGAAGATTGCGTAATTGAAAACCTTACTCTCCCAAGTCTTTACGAAGTTCCAGTCATGCTTAAAAAGCAGCACATGAGCGATACGGTTTGCCGTCTCCTTGGAATCACAAGTCCGGAAGCAGACATCTCTGAATGGAGTGCAATGCTGGACAAAATTCACAACCTCAATAAGAAAGTTACCATCGGTCTTGTCGGAAAATATGTTCAGCTTCACGATGCATATCTTTCAGTTGCAGAAGCTTTGCGCCATGCAGGCTACGGTCTTGGTGCAGAAGTAAGCATCAGGTGGATCGACAGCGAAACAATAAATGATTCTACTATCATAGAAGTTCTTTCAGGCCTTGACGGTGTAATCGTTCCAGGTGGATTCGGAGAACGTGGAATTGAAGGAATGATTCTTACCGCAAATTACTGCCGCAAGAACAATGTTCCATATCTTGGAATCTGTCTCGGTATGCAGATTGCCGTAATCAGTTTTGCCCGTTTTGTTGCAGGGCTTAAAAATGCAAACAGCGGTGAATTTGATGCAGACAACCAGTACAAGGTAATTGACTTCTTGCCTGATCAGAACGACAGCGTTGCAAAGGGCGGAACTTTGCGCCTTGGTGCATATCCTTGCAAAATCAAGGCTGGTACAAGAATGGCTGAATGCTATGGGGCAGAAAAAATCAGCGAGCGCCATCGCCATCGCTATGAGTTCAATAATGATTTCCGTGAGACTTTGGAAAATGCCGGCCTTACAATCAGTGGTACAAGTCCTGATAATTATATAGTAGAAACTGTTGAAATTGCAGAAAACGATTTCTATGTGGGCGTTCAGTTCCATCCTGAATTCAAGAGCCGTCCTAACAGACCGCATCCACTTTTCACAGGCCTCATAAAGGCAAGCTTGGGAGCTAAATAAATGTTCGAAGAAAATAAATTGCATGAAGAATGCGGTGTATTTGGAGTCTGGTCCGACAAAAAAAGTGACCTAGCATCTAAAGTTTACCTTGGACTTTTTTCACTTCAGCATCGCGGACAGGAATCCTGCGGTATTGTCGTAAACAACGAAGGTGAATTTTCTTCCTGCAAGGATCTGGGACTTGTTTCTGATGTTTTTACGAAGGAAAGTCTTGCTTCCCTTGGTGAAGGAACCATGGCTGTGGGTCATGTTCGCTACGGAACAACCGGTGCAAACATTCACGCCAATGTTCAGCCTATTGAAGTTCACCGCCTTAATGGAAATCTTGCCGTTGCCCATAACGGAAACCTTACCAACTCCCGCGAACTCCGCCAGCAGCTGGAACTTCAGGGATCAATCTTCCATTCAACTAGCGATACAGAAACAATTGCATATCTTATTACAAAGGAACGTCTTACCTGCGCAAACATTGAAAGTGCCATCAGTTCCACAATGCTTAAAATCGAAGGTGCCTATTCTCTTGTCATCATGACTGGTGATAAACTTGTGGCAGCCCGTGATCCAAAGGGATACAGACCTTTGTGTTATGGAAAGCTTGAGGACGGTCAGTATGTGATCGCTTCGGAAACATGTGCCCTTGATGTTGTCGGTGCTGAATTTGTCCGCGACATTGAACCTGGTGAAATCCTTGTGTTCAGCGAAGATGGAATCAAGTCCATAAAGACTCACTGCAAAAAGGAAAAGAAATCCCTCTGTGTTTTTGAATACATATACTTTGCCCGTCCAGATTCAATTATAGACGGTGTAAGCGTTCACGAATCCCGCGTAAAGGCAGGACGTACTCTTGCAAAGGAACATCCTGTTGCAGCAGATGTTGTAATCGGTGTCCCTGACAGCGGTCTTGATGCTGCCATCGGTTATGCGGAAGAAAGCGGAATTCCTTATGGAATCGGTTTTGTAAAAAATAAGTATATCGGAAGAACTTTCATTAACCCTGGACAGACAGAAAGAACCAATAAGGTTAAAATAAAGCTTAATCCTATATCTACTACAGTCAAGGGAAAAAGAGTTATACTTATCGATGACTCGATTGTCCGCGGAACTACAAGCGGTCACATTGTTCAGCTTGTGCGTGATGCTGGAGCTACAGAAGTCCATGTAAGGATTTCATCTCCTCCTTTTGTTGCACCATGCTACTACGGAACAGATGTTCCAGACTGCAAGAACCTCATTGCCTGCAACAACAGCCTTGAGGAGATTGCAAAAATCATCGGTGCCGATTCGCTTGGCTATTTGAGCCTTGAAGGTGCCATGAGTCTTGGTGCAGATGATGGATTGTGCAATTTCTGCTTCAAGAGAATGAATGAAAAACAGATTTAATGTATAATATTTTTTCGAATATTATTGGAGGACCAAATTGAAAAATACTGCTTATCTGATTCTTGCCAACGGTCGTGTTTTTGAAGGAACCGCCTTTGGTGCAGAAGGGGTTATTACAGGTGAAACAGTTTTTACAACCGGAATGAACGGTTATCTTGAAACTCTTACAGATCCTAGTTACTTCGGTCAGATTGTCACACAGACTTTTCCTCTCATAGGAAACTACGGTGTAATAGATAAGGATTTTGAAAGCGACAGATGTCATGTCCGCGGTTACATTGTTCGCGATATGTGCGAAGATCCTTCAAACTTCCGCTGTGGAGGAAAGCTTGAAGACTGGCTCAAGAAGCAGAATATCATCGGTCTTGCAGGAATCGATACACGCGCCCTTACAAAGATTCTTCGTGAATCCGGCGTAATGAACGGAATGATTGTAAGCGGAGAAGGGGAAGAAGCAAAGGCTGTTCTTGCAAGCCTCAATGATGAAGGAAAAAAGTCAGAACTCCTTGAAAAAATCAAGTCATATAAAATCGAACAGGCTGTTGAAAGTGTGACTGGAAGTGCCAGTGCAATTGAAGAAGATGCTGCAACAGTATTTGCAGAATCAGCAGAATACAGATTCGTACCTGTTAAAAATGATGGAACAAAAATCTACGACCAGGCAGAAGCCATGAAGGACGGAAAGGGCAAGAAAGTTGTCCTTTGGGACTTTGGTGCAAAGGCAAACATCCGTCGTGAACTTCTCAAGCGCGGTCTTGAAGTTGAAACAGTAAGCGCTCTTATGACTGCAGAAGAAATCCTTGCTAAGAATCCTGACGGAATCATGCTCAGCAATGGCCCTGGAGATCCTAAAGAAAATACAAGAATCATTTCAGAGATTCAGAAACTGGTTGCAAAGAAAGTTCCGATTTTTGGAATCTGTCTTGGACATCAGCTCCTTGCCCTTGCTATGGGTGCGGATACGGAAAAACTTAAGTACGGTCATCGCGGACCAAACCAGCCTGTAAAGCAGCTTTCAACTGGTCGTGTCTACATTTCAACCCAGAACCACGGTTACGCAGTTAAGAATGACACATTGCCAGCCGGTGCGGAACTCAGCTTCATAAATACAAACGACAATACCTGTGAAGGTGTCAGATATACAAGCACTCCTGCCTTCAGCGTTCAGTTCCATCCTGAAGCCTGTGCGGGTCCTTTGGATACAAGCTTTTTGTTTGATGATTTTGTAAAACTGATTAACGAAGCTTAAGGGAAACAGGAGAAAAATATGCCACTTAATAAAGACATACATAAGGTAATGGTAATCGGTTCTGGTCCAATCATCATCGGTCAGGCCGCAGAATTTGACTACGCAGGAAGCCAGGCATGTAAGGCTTTGAAGGAACAGGGACTTGAAGTTGTTCTCGTAAACTCAAACCCTGCAACTTTGATGACTGACCACACAATGGCAGATCAGATTTATATTGAACCTTTGATTCCTGAAACAATCCAGAGAATCATTGAAAAGGAAAAGCCTGATTCGCTTCTTTCTACTTTGGGTGGACAGACCGGTCTTACACTTTCAATGGAACTTGCAAAGTCTGGTTTCCTTGAAAAGCACAATGTAAAGCTTCTTGGTGCAAAGCCTGAAACCATCGACAAGGCAGAAGACCGTCAGATGTTCAAGGATACTATGGAATCCATCGGTGAGCCTTGCATTCCGTCTAAGGTTGTAACGACTTATGAAGATGCCTATGACTTCGTAAAGAATGTAATCGGTTATCCTGCAATCATCCGTCCAGCCTTTACGCTCGGTGGTACTGGTGGCGGTATCGTTCATAACGATGAAGAGATGGATGAAATCGCTCACAATGGTCTTCATCGTTCTCCAATCCATCAGATTCTTGTTGAAAAATGTATTTCTGGCTGGAAGGAAATCGAATTTGAAGTTATGCGCGATAGTGCTGGAAATGTTCTTACTGTCTGCTCAATGGAAAACTTTGATCCTGTCGGTGTTCATACAGGTGACTCCATCGTTATCGCTCCTGCTGTAACTTTGAGCGACAAAGAATACCAGATGCTCCGTTCAGCTGCCCTCAACATCATTTCTTCACTTGGAATGGAAGGTGGATGTAACTGTCAGTTTGCCCTTAATCCTGATACATTCGAATATGCAGTCATCGAAGTTAACCCTCGCGTAAGCCGTTCTTCTGCCCTTGCTTCAAAGGCAACAGGATATCCTATTGCAAAAGTTGCGGCCCTCATTGCCATCGGTTATACCCTCGATGAAATTCCAAACTACGTTACTAAGAAAACTGCAGCATGTTTTGAACCTGTTCTTGACTATGTTGTAGTTAAGATGCCTAAGTTCCCGTTTGAAAAGTTTGTTTATGCAAAGCGTGATCTTGGAACTCAGATGAAGGCTACTGGTGAAGTTATGGCCATCGGTCAGACTTTTGAACAGGCCATCATGAAGGCTGCCCGCGGTGCAGAAGTCGGCGTTAAGTCACTTAACCTTCCTGTATTCGAAGAAGAAAACGACGAATCAATCAAGGCTCGCGTTGCACATTGTACGGATCAGAGAATCTTTGCAATCTTCCAGGCAATCAAGCGCGGAATACTTACACTTGAAGAAATCCACAGTATTACAAAAATCGACATGTGGTTCCTCTGCAAGCTTCAGAATCTTGCAGACATGGAATATCAGCTTGAAAAGGATGAACTCACAGTTGAACTTTATGCAAAGGCAAAGAACCTTGGATATCCTGATGCCGTAATCGAAAAGATCAGCGGAAAGAAAATCGTCGGTTCAGGCGGAAACCTTGCAGAAGCAGAAAAGGCAGCAGCCCTCGTTAAGGAAGGCAAACTTGCTCATCTTCCATCAAGTTTCAAAATGGTTGATACCTGTGCAGGTGAATTCAATGCTGAAACTCCATACTTCTATGCAACTTACGATGCAGAAAACGAAGCAAAGGAACACCTTTCCGCAAAGACAGCATCTGGTAAGGGAACAATCATAGTTCTCGGTTCAGGTCCTATCCGTATCGGTCAGGGTATTGAATTCGACTATGCTTCCGTTCAGTGCGTTTGGGCTTTGAAGCGCCTTGGCTATGATGTTGTAACAATCAACAATAACCCTGAAACAGTTTCTACAGACTTTGATACTTCAGACAGACTTTATTTTGAACCTCTTACACCTGAAGATGTAATGGGCGTAATCAATACGGAAAAGCCGGTTGGTGTTGTTGTTGCCTTCGGTGGTGGAACAGCAATCAAGCTTGCAAACTTCCTTGCAGACCAGGGAATCAGAATCCTTGGAACAAGTGCAGATGCCATTGACCTTGCAGAAGACCGCGAACGCTTTGACGAACTTTGCGAAAGACTGGACATCAAGCGCCCTAAGGGACTTACAGTTCTTACAGAAGCAGAAGCTTTGAATGCAACTAAGGAACTTGGTTATCCTGTACTCCTCCGCCCAAGCTATGTTCTCGGCGGACAGAACATGATCATCGCCTTCAATGATGATGATGTAAAGGAATACATGAAGATTATCCTTGCACAGGGAATTGAAAATCCAATCCTCATCGACCAGTACAAGATGGGGACTGAACTTGAAGTTGATGCTATCTGTGACGGCGAAGACATCCTCAT
>JAGHUO010000039.1 GCA_018064785.1 Candidatus Treponema equi | reverse complement strand
CGCATCTTTTCAGATACTGCGAGTCCTGAAGCGTCGTCACCTGCGCGGTTGATCTTTTCGCCTGAGCTGAGCTTTTCAAGGTTGCCCATCAACTGAGAGTTGGTAACTCCGAGTGTGCGGTTTGCAAACATTGAGCTCATGTTGTGATTAATTACCATAGTATAGTCCTCCATGATTGTGTACATAATGCATCATGCATTTATGCCTGTTTGTAAGGGCATCCACCGGTTGTTGCGCCCCCGGCAGAGGTTTTAGTCCCATTTACAGCAGGAACCGTTACTTACGTTAAGCCTTGTATCATAACTTAAATAACCGTCTATGCTGTTACAAAGCACACGGAAAACCATAAATTTCAAAGAACCTTTGGTAAAGCCAAAAAGCCATGTCTAAAACCCATGGCAAGCTAAATTGAGCGGAAGATTGTTGAGAAAATCTAAAGGGTAGAGCAGTTTCCACCGGTCAATCAAGCAAAGGGCTCAGGAAAAATCCTGAGTCCTTCACTATCTAGTATAACACACTACTGGAGCAAAGACAAGACACTCTGTGACTGTGCGTTAGCCTGAGCGAGCATAGCTGTTCCGGCCTGTGAGAGTACCTGGTTCTTTGTGAACTCAACCATCTGAGCTGCCATGTCTGTGTCGCGGATTCTTGATTCAGAAGCCTGAAGGTTTTCAGCTGCGATATCAAGTCCCTTTACAGTGAACTCAAGGCGGTTCTGGTAAGCACCGAGGTCTGCTCTCTGCTTGTTGATAGCCTTAAGAGCTTCGTCAAGTGTTCCGATTGACTGGTTAGCAAGTGCTGGTTCTGCAATGCTCATGATTGTCTCTGTTCCAACTTCGCGGAGCCCGAGAGCTGCTGCAGACATTGTACCGATGAACAACTGTGTTCTCTGGTCCATGTTAGCACCGATGTGGAGCCACATAGAAGCAGTAACTGTGTTTTCACCTGTAGGCTGTGCAAAGCGGCCTGTGAGCATGTTCATTCCGTTGAACTGAGCGCATGAAGCAATGCGGTCAACTTCTGCAATGAGTGAAGATACTTCAACCTGAATCTGCATGCGGTCTTCGTCAGAGTAGATTCCGTTAGAAGACTGTACTGCAAGTTCACGGATGCGCTGTACGATGTCAGTTGTCTCCTGGAGGTAACCCTCTGTTGTCTGGATGAAGCTGATACCGTTTGAGGCATTCTTTGAAGCCTGGTTCAAACCGCGGATCTGTGAACGCATCTTTTCAGAAACTGCGAGTCCTGAAGCGTCGTCACCTGCGCGGTTGATTTTTTCTCCTGAAGAGAGCTTTTCCATATCTTTTGTGTTTGAGAGCTGTGTTACTCCCAACTGGCGATTGGAAAACATTGCGGACATGTTGTGGTTGATAACCATAGTTTGTTCCTCCGTGGAAATGAATGGTCAAATCCTTTTGACCAGTTTGTAAAAGATTACATCTGTATTACAAGGCTACATCTGCAATCTTTTACATTGAATTACCTGACTGATATCTTCTACGAAGTTGAACAGTCATGGCTTTTCATTATAGTTATCGGTGGAACTTTAGAAAAACTTTAATGGAATTTACAAAAAAAATGAAAAAAATTAGAAAAAAACTACATGTTTGGCAATTTTTACTTAAAAAAAGAGGCATGCGGTAAAATGCATGCCTCCATCTTTCTATTCTGTCTTGTAGCTGTCGACCATCTGCTTTACGGAATCCGCAAGCTTTACGTTTTCCTCGGATCTGACGGCTGCCTTCTGAGCATTGTCCTTCATGGATTCAAGGTCGTTTGTTGCATCCCTTGACTTCGCCAGGATGTCATCGGCTTCTGCCTGAAGGTTTGCGATCTGTTCCTCAAGAAGACTGTTCTTTGTCTTGAGTTGGGCAGAGGACTCTGAGATTGCCCCGGAAGCTTCTCCAAGAAGTTCCATCATCTCTCGGATCTTTTCTGATTCGTTGTTCTGCTGGACTATCTTTTCCTTTACCGACTGGATCGAAGAGTCCATTGTGCTGATGCTTGTTTCAAGCTCGTCGAAAGACTTTACGGAATTTGTGGAAGCCACGACGATGTCATTGATGGATCTCTGGATGTTGTTGACTACTTCCTTGATGGAATTTGACTGGGCTGCGGAATTTGTAGCAAGGTTTCTGATTTCGTTTGCGACAACACTGAATCCCTGACCCGCGGTACCTGCATGGGCGGCTTCGATGGCGGCGTTCATGGCAAGGAGGTTTGTCTGTGCGGAAATCTCGTTGATTATCTTGTTTGCTTCCTCAAGCTGCTTTGCAAGCTCCTGGATTACGTTGATTTTTTCTGTGACATCTGCCTGGCGTTTCTTTCCGCTCTGGGATTTTGTGACGATGTTGCTGTATTCAACAAGGATCTCATTTATCTGCCTGTCGACTTCTCCTGCGTTTGCGGCGATCTGCTGCACTGATTCCTGGGATCTCTTGATGGCGGAAATCTGGTTCTGGGCCTTTTCATCAAGGACTATAACGGAAGAAATGACATCTTCAATGGTTCCGTTTGCCTCTGATGTAAGGCTGTTCTGGCTCTGGGCCTGGCTGTAGATCTCGTTTATGGATGTGTTTGCCTGGTCGATGAGACTGAGTGTATGGACATTCTGTTCCTTAAGCTCCTCGGAGTTTGTTGTGAGGGAAGTTACAGTTGTCTTTTCAGTCGTGATCATCTGCTGGAGTCTGATCATGAGCTTGTTGAATCTTACGCTGAGCTGGAAAAGTTCTCCACGGCCCTTGATGAGGATGCGGGCTGTAAGGTCGCCTTCACCAGATGAGATTTCCTGCATCTTGTCGGAAACCTGGGCAAGCTTTCTGAAGAAGAAGGAGATGTAGAGGTAGAGAAGGAAGATACAGATGACTGCAAGGACTGCGCAAAAGACGATGATTGTCAATCTTGCCTGTGAAAGGATGCGCATTACGGAACCTGCGTCAAAGTCACATGCGACGAAACCTATGGCGCGGCCGTTCAGTGAGATTGGGGCGTAGATTGTGATTGCCCATCCCCATCCTTCCTGGAGCTGGATTCCTGAGACTACGATGTCATTTTCTTCCAGCACCTTATGTGGGTACTTGCCGTAGCTTGTAAGGTCTTCCGTTGTGCCGATAGGAGAAAAATTCTCTGTGTCATAAGGCTTTGTGCTGCCGTCCACAACGTATGTGAAGTTGTTTCCTCCAGCCGGAATCATGGTGTAGAGGAATTTACATGTGGAATCGTTCTTGATGAGAAGAAGTTCCCTGAAAAGCTCCTCGTAGTAAGGATTCGAATCGTTCATGTCCTTTGCCAGTTCCTGGAAACGGTCCGGATCCACCTTGTACTGCGCTCTTTTTGCAACTTTTGTACCCTGATCCGAGAATATCTTAAGTGCTGTGGATCTGATGGCACGGCATGCCACCACGGTGATTATGATTGAAAGTACCGTGATGAAAAGTACTACAAGCGAGACGATCTTAAATTTATAGGAATCGTAGAATTTCATCTTCATAGTATGTCTCCTGCAATTTTCTTCATGAGCCGGCTTGCCTTTCCGCGGTGTGATACGGCGTTCTTTTCGTCGGCGGTAAGTTCAGCGGCTGTTTTTCCCTGGTCAGGGAGATAGAAGATAGGATCGTAGCCGAAGCCTCCGTCGCCTCGTGCTTCAGAAATGTCACCTATGATTTCTCCTTCCATAGTTTCCTGGCATACGAAAAGACGGTCCGGACCCATATAGAGGACCATGGCGCATGTGTAGTGTGCCTTTCTTCCGCCTGTGAATCCATTTGCGATAGCCTCGTTTGTCTGCTGGATGAGGAATCTGTTCTGGTCTTCCTGAGGTGTCTTTGAACCGTCAGGTTTTCCCTGCATGGCTCCAGGTCCTCCGTATCGGGATGAATAGATGCCTGGTGCACCATTGATTGCGTCAACGCAGATTCCTGAATCATCTGCAAGGACAGGGCAGTGGACGATTTCCCACAATGCCTTTGCTTTTATGAGACTGTTTTCGTAGAAAGTAGTTCCTGTTTCTTCCGGGTCGAAAGCTATTCCCTCATCTTTGGGAATGACCACCGTGTGCTCTGGAAAAAGCTCCTGAACCTCACGTTTCTTGTTTAGGTTGCCTGTGGCTAGATAGATCTTCATATAGTTAGACTTTATCACTAGAACAACAAATAAACAACATTTTAAGGTAAAAACTATGAAAACAAAATGTTTATTTCCCGTCTTCAGACTTGTCGTCTGATTTTCCGCATGCCATGGATACTATGGCGCTGACTTTCCGAGGGGAAATGTTCAACAGGCGGCCCACGGTCTCATTTGACGGCGCAAGATTCTGCCTTGCATCCCTGACTTTCACCATGGTTTTAAGCCATCTTTTTTCATGGATGTCTTTTTTGGGATCCTCAAAGTATTGATTGTAGAAATTGAGAAGTGACTGTTTTCTCAGGAGTCTTTTTTTTCTGTGGTAATATGCGAAATTCCGTCTGGATTCCAATTGCGACAGGCGGAATTTCTTCTTGGCCAGTGTGTCTTCCGCCTGCATCACAAGTGAAAGAAGTTCCGTCGCGTCCATGCCGGTAAGCTCTGACACGGCTTCAATCTGCTTTTCCGAAATATCGTTGCATGACTTCAATGCAAGTACCTTTATTACTTCTTCAACCGGAAATTTCCGTGTCTTAAATGCCTTAAGGTTCAAATTCTCCTGTGCGGTAAGAGCAAGGACCTTTGCTGTCATAAGGTTTTCGGTAACGGAATCATCCTCGTAGAAATCCTTTTCTTGGGGTGAGAAATCCTTTGCAGCAAGACTTTCTTCCACGCATATGTTCTGGCAGCATACGGAATTCTCCATGTCGCTGTGGACCTTCTTTTTCCACCAGAAAAAAGTCATGGTGAATATCCCTCGGAAGTAGGTGTCAAAGGTGCCTAGGGACGGTTTGTATTTGTCCAGGAGAAATTCCAGCCGTTCCGTCATGAAGACAAGAAAGTCCGAAAAGTTGTCCTCGTCCATGGGTATTAGTCCGTATTCCACTCGGTTACGGAACACGACTTCCATCAGCTCGTTGGAGGCTTCTTTTCTGCCAAGAAAACCGGCCTTGTATCTGTTGAAAATTTCTGTAGGTGTCTGCATCATAAACCTGCCTTTTGTTTGTTATGCAAAGACATATGCACTCACCGTGCCAACAAAAAAGCGCCTGTTAAAGCTGAGAAATGCGGGAAATAGAGGAATATCTGTAAGAAAAAGATGGAAATGCCAACAGAACCTGTAAATAAATCACAGGCTCTGTTAAAAACTTATAGGACTTTAGCGAATTCCTTTATGATCTGCGGAATCAGGGTGTCTGCGCGACCTTCAGTGCTTGCCCCGGATGCGTTCTTGTGTCCGCCACCGCCAAACTTCTGTGCGATGGCGCTTACATCACATCTGTCACGGGATCTGAGGCCAAGGGTGCATGAACGTTCTGTTTCCTGTCTTACGAAAAGAACTGCTTCTACGCCTTCGACTTCAAGCATAAGGGAATAGAAGGCATCGCTGTCACGTCCTTCCTGTCCGTATTTGCGGGTATCTTCCATTGTCTCATATGTAACTACGAGACGGCCGTTGCAATAGCGTTCTGCACGGTCAAGCATTATGGACAGAAGCTTTCGCGTGTTCCATGGCTTGCCGCTGGTCATTTTCTGGTAGGTTTCCCTTGGGTTTGCTCCTGCTTCCACAAGTCTTGCTGTTCCGCGGAAAACTTCGCTGCTGTTGTCGGTCAGGAAGCGGAAGAATCCAGTGTCAGTACATATTCCAAAGAAGATGGTGTTTGCCTGTTCCGGAGTCATCTTTCCGACTACGGCTTCGAAGAGCTGCTGTACAAGGCATGCTGCGGCAGGTGAGGTAGGGTCGATTATCGTGTTGTCACCCTGGACTTCCGCCGTCTTGTGATGGTCGATTATGAAAGTGTCAAAGCCCTTCAGGTCTCCATCGATTTCTCCAAGGCGGGAAATCTCCGAACAGTCAGTGATTATGAGTCCACAGCTGTTGCGTTCGTCCTGTGTCATGAACGGAATGTCGTTTCTGAAATATTCTGCATATTTCTTTATTTCATTTCTCTTGAATGGGCCGGCATTGATCATGATGTATGGCTTTCCTGTCTTTTCGACGATGTAGGAGAGTCCCATGCATGAAGATATGCAGTCTCCGTCAGGTTCCTTGTGGCCTGCGATGATGAATGATTCGTGTGAATCCAGGAATTTCTTGAAGTTGTCGATCTGTTTTTCTGAAATAATAATCATAGTAAAAACCTTGTGGCTATTATACAAATCCTGGATATTGTAGGCAATATTCACGTCCTAAAAGATTTTGGGCAAAAAAAAGGCCGTCCGCTTATGGGACAGCCCTGTATGCCGGTAATCACCTATGGATTAGATCTCAATCTCAAGGGAATCTGCGTCGGCTCCGTTTACTTCCATGTTAGCTGGTGCAAGAGACCAAACTGGGTTAAAGCGGTTTGTAGGAACTGTAACGAGAACCTTCTGGAAATCGCCACCTTTCTTGATGATTGTCATATAAGAACCGATCTTAGCTGGAGCGTTGCGGAAAAGGAGCTTTCTTGGTCCTTCCTTGTTGTCTGTCCACTTTTTAGGGAGAACAGCTGTACCGATCTTTACACCCTGCTTTTCGTAGAGGACTACATAAGCATCCTTTGAGTCATAGATCTTATAGAAACGAACGTTCTGGTATGTGATGTCGGAAATGTTGTCTCCATGATCCCATACGCGTGGTGAGCTTCCTTTAGATTCGTCTGCTGCTGCTGAGAATACCATAGCTGCGGCAAAAGCAAGAGCCAATAAAAGTTTCTTCATAAATTCCTTCCTTGGTGTTCCTTAGTCCACAAGAGCAAGCATGATTGCCTTGATTGTGTGCTTGCGGTTTTCAGCTTCGTCCCATACTTTGCTTGCTTCGCTTTCGAAAACTTCTTCTGTCACTTCCTGTTCCTTTACGGCAGGGAGACAGTGCAAGAAAATGGTGTCAGGCTTACCCGTAGCGGCCATCAATTCCTTGTTGACCTGGTAGGGCTGAAGTAATTTGCAGCGTTCTTCCTTGAGCGCTTCTTCACCCATAGAAACCCATACATCAGTATAAAGCGCATCTGCGTTTTTGACAACTGAAATTTCATCGGAGATGGTAATCTTGGCGCCGGACTTTTCTGCGAAAGGAGTGCAGATCTTTATGATCTCTGCGTCTGGAGAAAGTTCTTTCGGGGCAAAGACAGAGAAGTTGATTCCGAACTTTGCGCAGATGAGCATGAGTGAACGTGCCATGTTGTTGCGTCCGTCTCCACAGAAACAGAGTGTAAGTCCCTTAAGGTATCCAAAGTGTTCCTTGAGGGTCATGATGTCGGCGAGAACCTGGGTAGGGTGGAAGTCATCTGTAAGTCCGTTGATTACAGGGATTCCAGAATACTTTGCAAGTTCTTCCACGTGCTGCTGCTTGAATCCGCGGAACTCAATGGCGCTGAACATTCTTCCAAGAACGCGGGCTGTGTCCTTTACGCTTTCCTTTTCTCCAAGCTGGATGTCGTCTGTAGACATGAATACGGGATGTCCGCCTTCCTCTCCGAATGCTGTCTCAAAGGAAGAACGTGTACGTGTCGAACGTTTTTCAAAAATAAGGGCAATTGTCTTGCCAAGGAATCTCTGATGAACTTCACCCTTGTGAGCCTGTTTCTTCACGAGGATCGCATAGTCAAGAATCTGGTTGATTTCTTCTGGTGTCCAGTCTATCCAGTTGAGAAGGCTTCTGCCTTTGAATGGACTCTTGAATTTTTCTGCTTTCATAATTGTAACCTCTGAAAACTAAGTATACATATTTATGCAAAATATGCAAGTAAATGTGCATATTTATGCATTAAAGTGAATATTTAACGTCTGTGCAACATTTCGACAAAAACAAAAAAGACTTTTCAGAAAACTGAAAAGCCTTTTGATTCTTAGGGGCAATAGGGATCGAACCTATGACACACGGAATATGAGTCCGTTGCTCTACCGACTGGGCTATGCCCCCGTGAATGATTGAGACTATATCAAATGACGCATTGCGTGTCAATAGATAATTTGCATTTCCAGGAAAAAAAAGTCCAATGATAGGGTATTCATTTATATATGATTATTTAACTAAACATTTTTTTTAGAATTCCGAAAAATATAGAGACTATTTGTTTGTCAAAGTTAGAAATTAATGAGGATCTTTAGATGAGTATCAGAAAATGCCTTATGGTTTTTGCGGTATCCTTGTGCGTCATGTCTGCCAACGCTCTTTCAGTTGCGTTCCAGATAATGCAGAACGAGGATTCAAAATCAGATGTCAGGGCAGCCTGTTATCAGATAGAAAACGGTCTTTTTGATTTTTTCTTTGACAAAGGAATTATCATCTCCAATTCTCCTGTTGTTGTGTCTGATGACAAGTCTGAACGTGAGGTAATGTTCAACCAGTCGATGATGGAAGCAGAGGAAGGCGGAGTGAGATATTTCGTTGAATTGGTCTGTGACTATGATGTCTCGGGTTCAACAAATCCAGAAGCAGCACTTCTTGAAAACATCAAGGTGGTGACCTGGAAGGTGATTGACCTTAAGACTGACAGGACTCTTGGTTCTGGTAAGAAGGTTCCGCCTGCTGCAAACCTATATAAAAAAGCAGAAAAAGGCGTGATGGAATTTTCTTACGGAATTGCAACTGACATTTACAAAATCATTCGTAGGTAGGGGCGACATGAAAAAGATATTATCTGGACTTTTGGTATTCTTGCTGGCAGTGACAATGTTTGCTGATTCAAAGGAAACAGTGGACGGAATCATTGAAGTTGCTGATGGCAGCAAATTCCCGGCAGGACATTTTGGACAGGCTGCAGGATACCTTCCTGGCGACAGCGTGTTTGTGACAAATCCTGAAAGCGGCGTTACGCTTCAGTTCCTTAACCTGGGGACTCTTGATTCGGCAGAAGGCGTAGTTATCCTTCTTTCCGAAGAATCTGCAAAGACTCTTGGAATCGAGAAGAACGCAGGCATGAGGTGCAAGCTTGACATGCGTTACGGAAGCTTTGATGAGACTGTTGTAGGCAAGGCTGTCATCGATTCAGGCGATGCAAAAAGGGTTGCTAAAAAGGCTGCTCCTGCAAATGAACCTGTAAAAGAAGCAGCTCCTGTTGAGACTGAAGTTTCTGCAGAGGAACTTGTTCCTGAAGAGGTTGCGGAAGAACTTCCTGTAGCCGAAGCCGCACCTGCAGTAGTTGCCGGTGTTCCTCTCTATGAAGGTGTTGAAGCCGACGAGTCTGAAGAAGAAATCGTTGAAGAGCCTGCTGAAGAAACAGAAGAAACTGTCGTTGCAGTCGCAGAAGAAGAGGAAGAAGAACCTGCAGAAAAGACTTCGGAAGTTGCAGCCGCCGCTGATGAAGAAGAAATCATTGAAGAGTATGAAAATGAAGGCGACTATCTTGAGACAAGAACTGCTGTAGAGCAGCCTTCTCCAGCAGAACTTGCTGAAGTAGAGGAGAATTCATCAGAAGATGAAGAATATGCTCCTATCGTCCTTGTCCCAGCTACACCGGTAGTTCCTGAGCCTGTTGAAGAAACACCAGCAGAACCAGTAGCAGAAGAGACAAGATCCATCGTAGCTGAGGTTGTGCCTGTTGCTGAACCAGAACCTGTTGCTGAACCAGAACCGGCAGTAGTTGAACCAGATCCAGTTGTTGAGACTCGTGCTGTTGTTCCAGCTGCAGTTTCGGCAGATGACGGATGGAAGAGCCTTATTGTTGAATCAGAAAGCAAACTTGCAAGGAATTGCTGGTATGTTCAGATTGCATCAATGAATAAGGAAGAAAATATTGCAGCATGCGTAAAGAAGTATGCAAAATATCCTCTCGCACTTGTGCCAAACGGAAAGGGTGGATATAGAGTGCTTGTTGGACCACTCAATGTAGACGAGTATGGTGCTGTTCTTGCCAAGTTCAGATCATTTGGCTATAAGGATGCATTCCTCAAGAAGCGTTAGTCTTAAACACTGAATCTATAGAAGACTTCCTGGAAACAGGGAGTCTTTTTTTATCGTTGAATCCAAGTTAAAAATATTTTTTTTGCCATAGTTTTCATGCAGTTTTTTTCTTTTTTTACATCATTACTAATGCATGAAGTTTTTCATTAGATTTTCAGTATTGCTTTTAGTCTTGATTTTTCATGCGGAATCCCTGACGCCGGCCCAGGATGCCATATGCCTGCGTAGGGAGGGAGAGACGATTTTTTGCTATTCCGCCTGTGAGAATGATGGGTATCTTTGTCTTGAGGAAGAATTTGATCTTGGAGATGATGAGGTCCTTAGGGTTGAAAAATTCAAGGGAGCCGACCACCTTTACTTTGTGCTTGAAACTCCATATCCATGGTTCTATGTCCTTTTCGTAAAGCCTGGAGGAATGCTGGAATTAAGACGATTTTGTATTCCTTGATATTGATGATTTTCTTGTTAAAAATAGAAATATCCATTATAATCTTGCCATGCTTAGTTTAATTACTGTTTTATGCGAATTCGGGGTTATACTTCCTCCTACGCTTCTTCTTTGCATCGTGTATCCATTCAGCAGGAAGGCTGCCGTGGCGGTCTCAAATTATATCACCTGTGTTTGCGCAAACCAGGTTTTTGCCGTGCTCAGGACATACAAGAAATTCAATTTTCTTGGTGACTACAAGAGCGCTGAAAATTTGCCTAAGCAGTTCATTGTAGTGTCAAATCATCAGAGCCTTTTTGATATCGTCGCCTATCTGAAATTCTTTGGAGGTCTCAAGGCCCGTTTTGTTGCAAAGGACAATCTGGCAAAAGTTCCTATGGTAGGAAAGATGCTTAAAAGCCAGCAGCATTGTATGATTCCAAGAAAGGGAAGTCCTTCGGTGGCCATGAAGTCCATCGACCGTTTTGCTGTAAGTGCCTTGGAGAAAGGAAATTATCCTGTCATCTTCCCTGAAGGAACAAGAAGCAAGGACGGAAATTTGAATTCTTTCTATTCCGCAGGATTCAGAAGACTTAGTGGAGCTACAAAACTTCCTGTCGCTGTCTGTGCCCTTGATGGCGGATGGAAGATTTCCAATCTCGATTCAATTTTGAGAAACCTTCATCGTGGTGCATATAGGGTAAAGGTCCTCAAAGTATATGATGCTCCTGCGGACAAAGAAGCAGAAAAGCTTATCCTTGAGGAATCAAGGGAACTTATCCAGAAGCAGCTGGACCAATGGAGAAGACTTCCTGAAGATTCTCTTGAAGTCTAGTAATTTGTTAATTTTGATTATGTCTGGAAATAATGCTTTTTATTGTAAGAATGTTTTCAATAAAGTGGGACGCAGTCGAAAAATGAGGGGAGGCCTCAGAAGGAGGAGTACTCGTTTTTCGTCGTCCCTTGGGCCCGCTTTTTGAAGTGTTTTCTACGTAAATAGCCTAGTTTATATAGAAAAATATTGAAAAATCTGGTTATTTAAGTGTTTTGTTTATTGACATACTCTTGAATAATCTTGTATATTTTCAGAACTTATAAAGATATTAGTTATGGAGGAAGACGATGGCCGGAGCCAGTAAAAACTCTCGTACAACTGTTGCTACACAGAAGTTCATCTGCCCTGATTGTGGCGGAGAAATCGAATTGAAGACACTTTTCGAGAACGGCAAGCTCAAGAATCAGGCAGTATGCAGCAAGTGCAAGCGCACAGAACGCAGACCAAAGGATTTCAAATAATAGTTTGATGTTCACTCAGCCGCGGGTGGCTGAAAATATTTATAATTTTTAGAATGGGGTAATCTTAATGTCAGTACATTCATCAGCAGACAAAAGACACGTACAGAGTCTTGTTCGCCGTATGCGCAACAGAAGAGTTAAGTCTCAGGTACATACAAGCGGAAGAAAGTTCCTTGAAGCTATCAAGGCTAAGGATCAGGAAACTGCAGCAGCTTGCTTGAAGAGTCTTCAGGCAGAAATCGATGCAGCAAAGAGCAAGGGTGTTGTAAAGGCTAACGCAGCTTCTCGCAAGAAGAGCCGCATGTACAAGCTTTTTAACAAGACATT
>JAGHUO010000117.1 GCA_018064785.1 Candidatus Treponema equi | reverse complement strand
GGCATGCCCGTTTTTGACAGAAATGAAGTCATAATAAGAATCTTTGCACAGCGCGCACAGACAAAGGAAGCAAACCTTCAGGTTGAGCTTGCAAAGCTGACATACTCGCTTCCTCGACTGAGTCACATGTATGGTGACATGGCCCGTCAGAGAGGTGGTGCGGTAGGAAACAAAGGTAGCGGTGAAACCCAGCTTGAGCTTGACCGCCGCCAGATCGAAGACAAGATCGTTCAGCTTAAAAAGGAACTTGAGCAGGTCGAGATAAACAGAACCGTACAGAGAAAGCAAAGGGAACGTACCGCCACTGCAGGATGCGCCCTTGTTGGATATACAAACGCCGGCAAATCAAGCCTTCTCAACGCCCTTACAGGTGCTGAAGTCTTTGTAGAGAACAAACTCTTCGCCACCCTTGATCCGACAACAAGAAAACTTTCTCTTTCAGAAGCAAGCACCTGTCTCATTACAGACACAGTAGGATTCATCTCAAAGCTTCCTCACACTCTCATCGATGCCTTCAAATCGACACTTGAAGAAGCCGCCCTTGCGGATTTCCTTCTTATCGTCGTTGATGCAGCAGATCCAGATTGTGAGAAACAATACGCCCAGGTAATGAAGGTTCTTGAGGAAATCAAAGCAGACAAGATTCCTTCGATTGTTGTGCTAAACAAATATGACAAGGTGCAGGGAAACATCCTTCTTGAATCCCAGCTGAACAACGCATTCCCTGGAGCTCTTCATGTAAGCGCAAAGACCCACGATGGTTTTGAGGACATAATCTCAGTGCTTACGGAAAACCTTCTTGGCTCATTGCGAACATTCCGTGTACCGATGGCAAGAGCCGATCTTGTCGAGCTTGTACGAAAAAACGGAACCATCGAAAAGGAAGAATGGCTGGAGACCGACGTTGCTCTCGAGGCACGCATTCCTGGAACAATAGACGCTGAAGGGAAAGCAAGTACAAGAACTCTTGCTTTATTGAAGGACTACATTGCATGAAAACAAAGCTCGAAAAGCTCAACACGATTCTTCTCGCCATAGCCGGAATCATTGCAGCCGCATTGATCATCTCCACAGCTACGGTATTTGCCATCAACGGCGGAAAGCCTGAAAAAAACTATAGACGCGCAGATCCGGACCCACGTACAGTCACAAACATGAACAAGGGTTCTGAAGAAAACGTCGATGCTTTTACAGATTTCAGGCAGATAAGGGTCCAGACAAAAGTTGAATCGGAAGATGAGGAACCTTCGGTGGTGGTTGTATCACCATGGTTTTCGTACCCCGCAGGCGACCAGCAGCTTTTCGAGGAACTTTCACAGAAAGAACGTCAGATGAGGGCCATCTTCAACAGTTATTTCACATCACATACTTCCGATGAAATTCAGAAAAAAGGCGAAGCCCAGATCAAGGAAGAACTCAAGGACGAAATAAACAGCCAGCTGGTCATGGGAAAGATCAGGGCTGTCTACTTCAACGAATATATTTTCATCAATTGATCAGGTCCCACTATTCATTGTAGTAGACCGTGTAGGTTTCGTAAGTGAAGCTGTCAGCATATTTTATTTCCACACTCCATCCATCATGAAGGTTTCTGTCAAAGAAGAATGTCACCCTCGAATTCCTTGAGCTTGAGCTTATAGCTGTTGATGAACATTTGTAATATCCATGGCTGTCATAAATCTTCACTGATTCAATATCATCGTCACTGAAGAAACCTGAATAGTTGCATTCAAGGATATGGTCGTTCACAAATTCAAAGTTATATAGTTCTTCATCTCCTGCCGAGATTACAACACAGGAAGAAAAAAGACCTGAGAAGATAAGTGCAAATACAGCGCCAAAAATATAATTTTTCTTGTTCATAAAGATCACCTCTTGTTGATTGATTATGGCTCCATTATGCCCCCAAACTCTTTCTGAAAAAAGTGAGTTTCTCTGAGAATAAGATTAGAAAATCATAAGAAAACTTCCTCCGTTGTTTTTTTCTATGATTTTGACTATGATAGCGACATGAAAGTTATAGTTGTAGGAAACGGTGGACGCGAACATGCAATTGCCTGGAAACTGGCACAGAGCAGTTCAGTTGAAGAAGTAATCTGTACTCCAGGTAACGGTGGTACAGCCTATGAAAACAAATGCCGCAATGTAGAAGGCAAGACCCACGACGATTTCATCAGAATCGCAAAGGAAAACAATTGTGACCTTTGCGTCGTTGGTCCAGAAGATCCGCTTTGCGCAGGACTCGCAGACAGATTCTGGGAAGCAGGAATTCCTACAGTCGGAACAAAAAAGGACCCGGCACAGCTTGAAGGAAGCAAGGACTTTGCAAAGAACTTCATGCACAAATATGGTGTAGCATGTGCAGACAACAAGACATTCACAGACAAGGCAGAAGCACTTGCATATGTAAAAGAACATGGAGCACCTATCGTACTCAAGGCTGATGGTCTTGCAGCAGGAAAAGGTGTTGTAGTTGCCCTCAACATGGATGATGCACTCAAGGCTGTCGAAGAACTTATGGAAGGTCAGCTGGTTGGTGATGCAGGACGCAAGCTCGTTATCGAAGAATATATGCGCGGTGTTGAAATCTCAATCCTCGGTGCAGTTTCTGTAAATCCTGAACTTACAAAGGCAGGAAAATCTTGCATCGTTCCTTTCATGAGCGCCCGTGACCACAAAAGACTTCTTGACGGAGCTAAGGGACCAAACACAGGCGGAATGGGTGCAATCTGCCCTGTCGATGATGTAACTGACGAAATCCTCGCACAGTTCAACAAGAACATCCTTGAACCTACACTCAAAGGAATCCAGGCAGAAGGCTGGGATTACAGAGGATTCATTTTCTTTGGTCTCATGATCACAAAAGAAGGTCCAAAGGTCATCGAATACAATGTTCGTCTCGGAGATCCAGAAACACAGTCCGTGCTTCCATTGATGGACTTTGACTTTGCGGAAATGTGCAAGGCTGTTACAGACGGAACTTTGAACGAATTCAAGACAGCTTGGAAACCAGGATATGTTGTTGCTCCTGTTGCTGTAAGCGGAGGATATCCAAAGGCTTACAAGAAGGGAATGCCTATAAAGATCGACACAGCAAAGATCGCAGAGACTGGTGCCAAGGTTTTCTTTGCAGGTGCAATGGAAGACAGAAGAGTCGAAGGCGGAATCGCAACAAACGGTGGCCGTGTACTTGCATGTTCTGCACAGGGTGACACATTTGATGAGGCATGGAAGAAGGCCTATGCAGCCATCGAACATGTAAGCTTTGATGGAATGTTCTACAGAAAGGACATCGGTCTCCCTGGAGCAGCAGAATCCAACTAAAAAAATGGGATGTCCAAAAAATATGATTCACGGTGGTTGAGCCTGTCGAAACCACCACTAATAGCGTAGCAGTCATTTCGACAAGATCAATGAGCGCTACGCAGCATACTTATTTGACATCCACTCCGCTTTTAGAACATAAACAAACCAATGATGCCGACTGGGACAAGGTAGAATGCAAACCATTCCAGTCGGCCTTTTTTTATCAGCTTCATCAATACAGAAAGTGCAAAATAGCCGCTGACAAAGGCAGTCATAAATCCCACAACAAGAGGAACAATTCCTACAGTGCTTGTCACTTCTCCAAGATCCTTTGCTTCAAGAAGGAAGGCACCAAGGATCGCAGGAATTGAAACAATGAATGAGAATTCACCGGCAACCTCACGGTCAAGGCCACAGAAAAGTCCACCGGCGATTGTGGAACCGCTCCTGGAAATACCTGGCAATGTTCCGATACCCTGACATAAACCTACAAACAAAGACTGAACCAACGAAGGCGTCTTTTTCTCTACCGGTTCCCTTTTCTTTTCAACAAGAGATGAAACAAAAAGAATCACGGCTGTGACAATCAGACCTGCACAGGTAAATTTAATTGAAAGTCTGTCGTCATCAATAAGCTTTTTTACTACGATTCCAAGAACACCAGTAACGAAAGTAGCTGCAATCACATCAACAATGTATTTCTTGTCCTTGAAGCAAAGAAGCTCGATGATCTTTTTTCTGAAAAAAATCATAACGGCAAGAAGAGTTGCAAGATGAAGGATAACATCAAATAAAAGCGGAACTTCTTCAAGTCCAAATAGAGCCTGGGCAATTTTAAGATGTCCACTGGATGAGATAGGGAGAAATTCCGCAATCCCCTGCAAGAGTCCTAAAAGAAATGATTGAATTACTGTCATAATTGATTCCTTATTTTATTGGTTCTGTATTTATTTTCCAACGCAGAATCTTGAGAAAATATTTCCAAGGACGTCATCAGGAGTCACATCACCTGTAACTTCGCCAAGGCTGTCCAAGGCATCCTCCAGGTCCTGAACCACGGCATCAAGACCGTATTCACCGCTGGCAGATATTTCAAGTGCATGGCAGACTCTTTCCAGAGCTTCCTGAATACTTTTCTTCTGGCGTTCTGATCCAAGACCGGCATGCTCCTTCTCCTGGGCTGCACCACCTAGAACAATCTCCTTGACGCATGAAACAAGCTCTTCTATTCCGGTACCATTCTTTGCTGAAATCTTCACTGAATTCCGCCATGGACCATATGTTGGAATTTCAACATTTGCATTATCCTCACACTTGTTCATGACAAGGATACTTGGCACATTATTCTGTTCAGCGATATAGTCAAAATCCTCTTTCTGTATTCCTTTTGTGGAATCTACAAGATAGAGGATCACATCAGCGTCTTCTGAAAGATCTTTGGTAAGCTCCACACCGCGGGCTTCAATGACATCATCGGTTTTGCGCAAACCTGCAGTATCAAAAAGTCTTACAGGAATTCCGCCAAAGTCAGCGTAGCTTTCTATCCAATCCCTTGTGGTTCCTTCAATATTACTTACAATGGCACGTTCTTCCTTTAGCAAGGTATTGAACAGGCTTGATTTCCCCGCATTTGTTTTTCCACAAAGAACAACACGCGCTCCATCCTGATATAACTTCTCGCTCTTCCATGAAGCAACAAGCTGCTCAAGTTTTTCTTTAACCTGAACAAGAGGTGCAGTGTCAAAGCAGTCTGCTATGTTCTCTTCATCCTCTGGATATTCAATCTCAACCTCAATGTTTCCAAGGACATCGATCACACTTTTCTTGATGGAATCGATGAGCTCAAACAGGTTGCCAGATAGACGTCCAGCTGCTCTTCCGCGTCCGGCATCTGTCTTGCTGTCGATGATTTCTTTTACAGCCTCTGCTTTTGTAAGGTCAGTCTTACCGTTGATGTAGGCACGGAAGGTATATTCACCACGTTCCGCCTTACGGAATCCATTGGAAAGGAAAAGTTCATAGATGGATGTCACTACGGAAATTCCACCGTGGCAGAAAATCTCCACCATGTCTTCTCCAGTGAAGGATTTGGGAGCACGATATACAGCCGCCATTACTTCATCTATGCGGTTGCTTTCTTTTGGACGTGATGGATCAACTATCCACCCATAAACAAGAGAATTGCCCTGGGCATTCGTCAGGGCATTTGGACGTGAAAAAAACTTTGATGCGAGCTCAATGCAGTTCTTGCCGCTGGCCCTTACGATTCCGATTGCGCTTGGAACAAGGGCTGTGGCAATTGCTGCTATAGGCTCTTCAGGTGTATATCCTGTATTATTCATGATTCACTGCCGGGAATGGTTCCACCATGAGGAACTTTCGTGACTTTACTCCAGGATTCTCTGGTTCATCCTGCTCAAGTACCGTGTTCCAGACAGAAAGCATCTCATCTACCGAAAAGGTATCTTCCTTAAGATTGTCGGCAATTCCTTCCGAACTGTCATCATTGCCTTTGCTGAATGCAGGAATACGAGTCTGCTTTGCGGCTTCATTATGGTGCCATGGAGAAAGCTCGCTGGCATCTGGATCAGGACTTATGTCGCTGTAGAATCCACCGCTGTTGTTCCAGTACATGTATCCTCTGTCGATTCCATCACGGACACCATAGACTTCGCGTGATACATAATTCTTGTCGTAATATTTTCTGTCGTAACGCACTCCCATATAGAAGGCCTGAAGCCATGGGCGAACAACGATTCTGTTTCTTCCGATGACTGTATTGCGGTAAGAACCATAGAAGAAAATCCTGTATGGACGCTCCTCGTATGGAGAGTAATCAAGGAAGCTCTGTTCAAAATGCGATGGATAGAACATAGGACAGATTACATCAACATATTCGCTCATGAGCTCTACATCCTGACCTGTTCTTGTACCTGAACGATACCAACCGTTTGCACCGTAGATGTCGATTCCGATTGGAGCATCGATGTTCTTGCGTGCGTATGAAAGGAATGAAACAAGAGCACTTTCCTTATCCATACCCTTGTCCTTCCATCTATAGGAAGCTGAACCCATGTTCAGGCCGTCAGTAGGAAAGCGGATATAGTCGAACTGAATCTCATCAAAGCCACGTTTGATAAGTTCTTTTGCGATCTCGACATTGTATTCCCATACTTCTTCGCTGTATGGATCTACCCAGTTTTCGTCATAGTAACTTGCCTTCTGGCCTGTTACATTTCCGGCTTCATCGACAACATCTTCATAGCTTCTTACACCAACCCAAGGTGTGTTTGTCTTATAATTCCAGACTGCATATTTTCCTTTAGCATAACCTGCGAGATTGCGGTCCTTGAAAACAACAATACGGCCAATGAGATAAGTTCCGTCTTTCTTGAATTCACTTACAAGCTTATCAACATCGATCTTGTAGACTGTGACCTTTCCTTTTTCCTTGAGAAGCGGGCTTTCAGGATCAAAGCGAAGTAGACCATAGTCATCCTTCATGTCGATTACAACGGAATTAAGTTTGTTGTCATTTACGATCTTTCTATATTTTGCGATACCTGTGTCATTGCGAAGCTGGTATACAGAAGAATATACGGCTTTCTTTTTGTTTGCGGTTTCGCCCCAAGGTGTCAGGATTACATCTGGATTGAGGAGCCAAAGTTCACTAAGCTCAAGAGGTGTATCAAGGCCACATACGACTTTTGGAACATAGGCTGTATTTACGATTGAACGTGCAGCGTTGAGTCTTCCCTTCCACTTGTCGAATTCTGCAAGTTCCTTGACTGTACCATCTTCAAGAGAGAATACGTTGATTGCTCCAAGTGCGGAATAGACAATGTTTGATCCATTCTGGCAAAGACCATCAATGGTTGTTGTCTGCTCTTCTCCGTGATAGACCTTTACACCCTTCTTGTCCTTCCAGTTGAATCTGTAGATGTTAGGGAGGAAAGTCTGTGAGAGATATATATCCGCAAAATAATTTCCGTTGGCATCCTTGCACATGACCGGAAGAATATCAGCAATTTCATCCACCTGTGTCATGCTTGGCATTGCGGCAAAACCTGCGCTTACATCAAACCAGGCAGGCTTTTTTGCATCGGCCCTATAGTAACTGAACCCATAGATCGGATGAGACATGAATACAACAAGTTCGCTTCCAGAGATTCCGCCATCCTTGTCATAGACAGGCATATGAGAACAGGCAACGGCTTTTACACCAGCCGTATACTTGCTTGCAGAACCGATGTTCTCCCAGTTCTGGCCTCCATCTCTTGTGAGGTAAATCGCATCTTTTGTCGCTGTGACAAGAATATCCGGATTGAAAGGATCCGCACCAATATCTTTAAGAAGGGCTGCTTTCTGCTCAAGTTTCTTTTCAAGACCGTCATAAGACTTTACTGTCAGGAAAGGAAGTCCGTTGTTTCTTTCTGTAAATGAAACAAGGTCAGGAGAAGAAACAACTCCCTTGCTTGTAAGGAAAAACCATCTTGCGCTTGTCTTTAAAATTCTATCAACCTTGCCTTCTGTCCACAGTGGCTCTGCGGTTCCATTTGCGAGAACCTTGAAAAGACCATTGTCCGTACCAAGAAGGAAAGGAGTTCCATCCTTGTCTTTTTCCTTGAATGTAGTCTTTTTTTCAGGAAGAGTATCCGGCAACTGATATAATGGTTTTGTCTGGGCAAATGCATTCCCGACTGCAACAAACAGAGATAATGTAAGGCACAATTTTAAAGAGATAGTTTTCATGTTCAAATTCTCGGCAATGTGGCAGAAAATTTAAGAAAAATATTCTCCAGGTAAAAACTGATAAAACTAGTCGAAAAGATTTGTGAGATTTCTTTTTTTCTTTGACAAGGCGGCATCCTCTACAGTCTTGTTTGAATAGAGTACGTTGCATTCAGTCAGATTATACTTGTCATATGATCTGCCCTTTTTAATTTTCTGGACTATGCCTTCAATGGTATTACCTGTATCCTGAGGTTTTATGACGCTGAAATTCAAAAGACCGGAGAGAAGCATCTTTCTTGCATCTTCGCTGTCTTCGAAGGCAAATACAAATATATCTTCTCCTGGCATTTTTCCATGTTTGAACAGAACATCTATTACAGCCTGATAGTCATTGGTGGATTCCACGAAAATGGCATCTATTCCGTTATGGACTTCGTAGATCTCTTCCATAAGATTTTTTGCAAGAAGATAGTCACCACCGGTTTCACGCTTTGATATGATCCTCCATCCTTTATTTCGTTCCACTCCCTCACCTAAAGCGCGATTGCGTTCCCGGGCAGATGTGGAATCGGAATAATCATTGAGAACAACCATATTCACATTCAATTTGCCTTTTTCATATATCTCAAGGCATTCAACTGCTGCTACAGCTTCCTTGTAAAAATCAGGACGGAGTTCATAGGCAATCATGCTTTCCTTTCCCGGTTCAAGAGTTACAGAACCGCCACAAAGGATGACCCGACAGTTGGCAAGGTTGCAGTTTTCTATGACGTTTCCAAGTCCGTGCTCATTTACAGGATCGATTATTATGAAATTTGGCTTGCGATGTATCAGCTGGTAGATTCCGGATACCTGTTCACGGAAATCACAGCCCGCATTCATTTCGAAATACTTATATTTAGGATTGTTTAAAAACACGGTCCTTATGGATTCACGGTTGGATTTATAAGGCTCAGAAGTTCTGCCGGAATAGGAGAAACCTACAATGATAGGATTCTTATCACTGCTCTTCTGGAAACCGCAGGAAATAAAAAGAGAAGAAACAAAAATAGCAGTAATAAAGAACAAAGCTTTTTTCACGATGAACCTCACTACTGCTATTTTAATTGCAAAAACCTAAAATTTCAATTTTTAGGCGAGAACAAGATCTCCTTCCTTGATCCACTGGATTTTTCTAAGAAGAAGTCCAAGTCCCCAAGAAATGACACCAGGAAGGATGAAGCATACAAGAATGAGGCCAAGCCAGTCAGAAGCTCCCGGAACAATGGCAGATGCTCCATGTTCAACAGCAACTGCGCTTGGATCAAACCAGCCTGAAATAACTCCGATCTGACCAACGAGACCACAAGTTCCCATTCCTGAAGAAACTGCGGCACCGTTCATCTCCATCTTGAATACACATGTCGCAATAGGACCTGTTATCGCTGATGCCACTACAGGCGGAATCCATACACGAGGATTCTTTACAATGTTAGGCATCTGAAGCATTGACGTTCCAAGTCCCTGAGAAAGAAGTCCGCTCCACTTGTTTTCACGGAAGCTCATGATGGCAAAACCGATCATCTGTGCACAGCAACCTGCTACAGCTGCCCCACCAGCAAGACCGGTAAGTCCAAGAGCTGCACAGATGGCAGCCGAGCTTACAGGTAAAGTAAGGAGAATACCAACAATGACGGAAATGATGACACCCATAAGGAATGGCTTGAGTGTTGTTGCCCATACAATAAGGTTTCCGAATGCCGCAGCGCCCTTGCCGATGTAGCCTGCGAAAAGAACAGAAAGAAGAGCACCTGCGATGATTGTCACCAATGGAGTGACGATGATATCAACCTTTGTCTTCTTGCTTACGAGCATACCTGCTTCTGCTGCCGCGATGGCAATTACAAGAACAGCGAGAGGGCCACCTGCACCACCGGAAACATTGGCGGCACTACCTACTGCGACAAGTGAGAAAAGGACAAGTGGTGAAACCTGCATGGCAAAACCGATTCCGACTGCCATGGCGGCACCGACTACGTGAGGCTCGCCTGCAAAAGTTCCGGCTTTGACGAGGAAATCAAAAACAGGATTTACATCAATGCGAAGAAGCTGCTGGCCTAAAGTCTTGACGATTGTTCCGATAAGGAGGGATGCAAAAAGTCCCTGGGCCATTCCACCAAGAGCATCAATAAGATAACGCTTTGCGTACTTGTTCATAAACAATACCTCATGAGAAAAAATAAAAATGATTTGGTTGATTTACTTGGTGATGTAGTTGATTGGAGCGGACGTGGGCCCCCTAGGCAGTGGTAGAATTCCATTCTGCCGACAGTCATCTCAAACGTAATTTCTATCGAAAAAATATCAGAAGCCGGTGAAATAATCAACAACCTGAATAAAAGTTGCATGTCCTAGACTGGTTCCTGCTAAAAAAAACAAGGATAATGACATTTTATTTTTTTGAATATAAAATATCATCATGTATCATTTCATCGTTAATCCAGTTTCAAGATCAGGAAAAGGTCTTAAACTTTGGCAGAAAAAAATTGAACCTGAACTGAAAGCCCGCGGCATTGAATATTCTTTGGAATTCTCAAAGGAACGCGGCGACGTCACAAGAATAACTAAAGAAATATCTTTGAAGGCAGCAAATGAAAAAAAATGTACCATCGTGATTCTTGGCGGCGACGGAACTGTCAACGATGCAGTCCAGGGAATAAAGGATTTTGACAACACGACACTTGCCTACATTCCCACAGGATCAAGCAATGATTTCGCCCGTGACCTTGGTCTTTCAAAAAACGTTAAGAAAAACTTGAACCGCATTCTTGAATCAAAAGAGGCTGTGCTCATGGACATAGGCCAGGTTGAGACGGAAAGAGGAACACGCCGTTTCGCAGTTTCAAGCGGAATAGGTTTTGATGGCGCCGTATGTCAGAAATCCGTCCATTCAATTCTCAAGAAGAGACTGAACAAGATTGGACTTGGAAAACTCACATATCTTGGAATCGCACTCAA
>JAGHUO010000132.1 GCA_018064785.1 Candidatus Treponema equi | reverse complement strand
TGTGAAGAATATGTATTCTTTGACGGCCCACCATTTGCAACTGGTCTTCCACACTTCGGACACTTTATTCCATCAACAATCAAAGATATTATTCCTCGCTACCAGACAATGAAGGGCAAGAAGGTTGACCGCCGCTTTGGTTGGGACTGTCACGGACTTCCAGTTGAAAACCTTATCGAAAAGGAACTTGGAATCAACTCTAAGCACGAAATCGAAGAATTCGGAATCGACAAGTTCAATGAAAAGTGCCGTGATTCCGTTTTGAAATACACAGCAGAATGGCGCAAGACAATCACACGCATGGGTCGTTGGGTTGACTTTGACCGCGACTACAAGACAATGAATCCTGACTTCATGGAATCAATCTGGTGGGTTGCAAAGTCACTTTGGGACAAGAACCTCATCTACGAAGGCCAGTACATCCTTCCATATTGTCCACGCTGCTCGACAGTTCTTTCTTCCCACGAACTTGCTCAGGGGTACAAGGACAAGCAGGACCCTGCAGTTACAATCAAGTTTGCAGTAAAGTCTTTGCCTGCTGCCATCGGTGACAATGACCTTGAAAACACATATTTCATTGCATGGACAACAACTCCATGGACATTGCCTTCAAACCTTGGACTCTGTATGGGACCTGATGTTGAATATGTTAAGCTCAAGGACAAGGCAGACGGAACAAGATACATCTTTGCAAAGGCCCGCGTTTCTGCATACTTCAAGAATGAAGAAGATTATGAAATCCTCTGGACACACAAGGGTAGTGAATTCGTAGGTGCAACATATGAACCATTGTTCCCTTATTTTGCAGAACTTGCAGATCCAAAAGTTTGTTCGGAAAAGTCTGGACAGCCTTGCTCGGCAGGTGCTTTCCGCATGTTCAATGCAGCCTATGTTTCTACAGAAGACGGTACAGGTATCGTTCATATCGCACCTGCATTCGGTGAAGAAGACAACAAGGTATTCGCAGGCAGCGGTGTTCCAAATGTTCAGCCATTGGATGCAGAATGTAAGTTTACAAAGGAAGTTTCTGACTATCAGGGAATCTTCGTTAAGGACGCAGACAAGGACATCATGGACCGCCTTAAGAAGGAAGGCAAGCTTGTTAAGCGCGAGACTGTAAACCACCAGTACCCGCACTGCTGGCGCTGTGGTTCACCTCTCATTTACCGTGGTATTGGATCTTGGTTCGTAAAGGTTGCAGACCATCACGATGCACTTCTCAAGGCAAACAGCCAGATCAAGTGGCAGCCAGGTCACATTAAGGAAGGCCGCTTTGGCAAGTGGCTTGCAGGTAGCCGTGACTGGGCAGTAAGCCGCAACCGCTACTGGGGTAATCCTATTCCAATCTGGAAGTGTGATGATCCTGAATGTAACCACCGCCTTTGTGTTGGAAGTCGCCAGGAACTCAAGGACCTTAGCGGAACATATCCAGAAGACCTCCACAAGCAGTTTGTAGACAAGATTACATTCAAGTGTCCAAAATGTAACAAAGGCACGATGAAGCGTATTCCTGAAGTTTTCGACTGCTGGTTTGAATCCGGTTCAATGCCTTACGGACAGCAGCACTATCCATTTGAAAACAAGGAATTCTTTGAAAGCCATTTCCCTGCAAATTTCATTTCAGAAGGTCTTGACCAGACCCGCGGATGGTTCTATACACTTACAATTCTTGCAAGCCACCTCTTTGACAAGCCTGCATTCCAGAACTGTATCGTAAACGGTCTTGTTCTTGCTTCAGACGGACGCAAGATGTCAAAGTCACTCAAGAACTACACTGACCCTGTAGAAGCAATCAACATGTTCGGTGCTGATGCTCTCCGCCTGTTCCTCATGCACTCTGCAGTTGTCAAGGCAGACGACCTTAAGTACAGCGATGACGGTGTTCGTGAAGTAATCAAGTCAATCATCCTCCCATTGTGGAATTCATATTCATTCTTCGTACAGTACGCAAACATTGACGGTGTTACATGTACAGGCCATGAATTTGACAGCAAGCTTCCGGATAATCCTCTTGACCGCTGGATCCTTTCTGTTGCACAGAAGATGGTAAAGGAAGTTACAGAAGCCCTTGACGACTACGACCTTAGCGCCGCAATCGACCCAATGCTTTCGTTTATTGACTCAATCAACAACTGGTATATCCGCCGCAACCGCCGCCGTTTCTGGAAGTCTGGAAGCGACAACGACAAGATGGAAGCATACGGAGCTCTTTACAGCGCCCTCAAGACATTTGCTCTTGTTGCCGCTCCATTCGTTCCATTCATTACAGAAGAAATCTGGCAGAACCTTAAGACTGCAGAAGACAAGGATTCTGTTCACCTTTCTGACTATCCTGTATACAACGAAAAGTTCCGCGATGAAACATTGGAATTCCAGATGGCTTCTGTTCAGAAGGCAGTTTCAATGGGTCGCTCACTCCGCAACACATTCAACCTCAAGAACCGTCAGCCACTTGCAAGCGTAGCACTCGTTACCCGCAATGCAGAAGAAAAGAAGGTTCTCGACAGCATGCGCGACACAATCGCAGAAGAACTTAACGTCAAGGAAGTTATCTTCCACGAAAAGGAAGACGAACTTGTTGAATACAGCGCAAAGGCAAACTTCCGCGTGCTTGGAAAACTCCTTGGCGGAAACATGAAGCTTGCTGCTGCTGAAATTACAAAACTTACTGGAGAACAGATTGCTGCAATGCTCAATGGTTCAAAGCTTGTAATCAATGTTGCAGGCACAGATGTTGAACTCAATGAAGAAAACCTCATGATTGAGCGCAAAGAAAAAGAAGACCTTAAGGTAATCAACGAAGGAACTCTTACAGTCGGACTTGATACAAAGATCACTGATGAACTCAAGAAAGAAGGTTATGCTCGTGACCTGGTTCGCGGTATCCAGAATCTCAGAAAGGAAAGCGGATTTGAAATCACAGACAGAATCAACCTTTCTGTTGGTGGTGATGCTTCCCTCAAGGCTGCTTTTGATATGTTCAAGAACTTTGTTACTGGCGAAACACTTTCAGCATCTGCAGAGTGGGTGGATGGCCTTGCAGGTACAGAAATTGACTGTGAAGATGCAAAGTGGACCATCAAGGTTGTCAAGGCATAATATAATCTTGTGAGGGTGTACATGAAGAAAATATTTAATGTTCTTACAGTTTTATTGTTTGTTCTTCTTGCCGGTTGTAAAACTGCTAAGGTCGAGGAACCTGTGGAAACTGACGTGCATCCTCTTGCTTTGCTTTCAGATGACTTGAGCATCTATATGAGTGTTCCTGTAAAGGAATATGAACCTCTTGTGACAAAAATAGTCTGTTCTATCATGGACGGAATAAAAGAGGCTGATGCGAAAGCCATCTGCGAACGTACTGATGTTCTTTATTCAGGATTGGGAACGCTTAAAGACAGATCCCATCTTGAGACTGCATCCCTTACTTCTGTTCCAAAGATTGCTGTTAACAGCATCATGACTAAAAAGAACGGATTTGAAAAAACTAAGGTCACTTTTGACGACAAGGAACTTGTAAAATTCAAGTCTGAAAAATCTCCTTTTGAGGTTGCTTTTCCGTCTACAAAGATGCTTTGTTTCTCCCAGAATATTGATCCTCTTCTCCAGCGTTTTGCAAATGAAGAGGAAGTAAAGGATACAGCATATAACCAGTGGGTTGGACAATCTTCATCGGATATCCTTTTTTACATTACTCGTCCTGGACAGTATCTCAGAAGCCTTATTGGTCAGACTGTAAATGTTGGTGCCGACCATATTTATGGAAACCTTAAATATAGACCTGATCCAAAAAAGCCAGGGCAATATTCTGGCAGATATACTTTGAATTTCTATATACATCTTTCAAATAAAAAAGCAGCAAGTGCTTTGCGTGCGCTTCTATCACTTTCATTTTCCATGCTTGGTGGACAGGTTGATCAGACTGATGCTGATACACTATACCTTTCTGATATTGAAGTGACTGAAAAGCAGATCATAGAACTATTCACTCGTGACCCTATCACAGGAAAGCATTACAGGGTAGTGGGCGAAGAAGTCATTGAAGAGTCCGTAAAGAAAAAATGAAAAAGATAAATGTAGCTGCATTTCTAGCTGGTCTCGGATTGATTGTCTGTTCCTGCGCTTCAGGAAAAGGAATTGTTGTTCCTGGAGAATCTGAAGTGATCGAACGTAACATCATTGAAGAATACTATTCCATAGCAGAAGTCTATAAGTCTCAGAAAAACTATACTAAAGCTATTGAGTATTATACAAAGGTCCTTGACGACAAAGATCTCCATGATTCCGCTTTTTATCAGATAGCCCTCTGCAATGTCTATAACAAGAACTGGGAAGTTGCAAGGAAATCCTTTGTAAAGCTTCTGAAAAAAGATCCTGAAAATCTTACTCTTAAAATGTCCCTTGCCTATATTGAATCAATGCGCGGTAATCTTAAGACTGCCGAAAAAATGTATTCCTATATATGCAGTGAGGATGCTGATAATCCAGAGTTGATGGTCAACTATGTGAATGTGCTCATTGCAAGGGAAAAGTATCAGAGCGCAAAGGAAAAACTTGCTGAGCTGGAAGAAAAATTCCCTGATAACGAGAGTATAGGTTCATTGAAGAAAAAAATCTCTGAATTCCTTGAGGATGAAACTGAGAAAAAGGATGCTTCTGAAGGGGAGGAAGAGCCCGTTGATGGAGACACACTCTTTGGTCTTTCAGAGGAAGAAAAAACTGAAGAGCCTGCTGTGGAAGATAAAAAAGAATAAAAAAAAGCGGTTTTCTGAAACTTCAGAAAACCGCTTTTTTATGCCTTGTTAAATTTTCAATTCTTCATCGATATCAAAATCTTCAAGTTCATCAAAAGGACTTTTTTCCTTTTTGTCATCATCGATCAATGGCTCTGGTACAGGCTCATTTGAATCATTTACCTCAGGTGGAACTGATTCTTCTGGATCGAAACTCATGGTCTCCTCTGGAATATCATCTTCTTCTGCTGGAGGCTCTGGAAGATCTTCGAGAAGCTTTTCATCTTCTCCCTTTTCTACTGGTCTATCTTTTTCCTGGAATGATTCCGATGCAAGGAAATCCTTGTAGCGTTCCGGATTGACTCTGAATGCTATGATAGGTGAGTCTGGATCTGACAATGCACGCTTTAAGGCTTCTTCGCTTTCGTTGGCAAGTCTGCTGGCAGAAATTAGTCTAAGTGAGCGTGTTGAAATACCAATGGCTGTCTTGAGGTTGCTTCCGCATTCATCAAGGGCTTTGTCCATATAGGATTTAAGACTGTCAGCAGTCATAAGTGCCTGGTCTGTGTTCTGGTTCTGGATGATTGCACTTACCCCGTCGTCTCCATGATGGAATACAAGGTCGTTGAACTTTACCTGCTCAATGATGATCTTGCTTAACTTCTTTCCGCATTCAGATGTCCAGTCTATGCCAGGAATCTTGATTGTGAACAAAGAAATGTCCTGGTCGCTTGATGCCGAACGGAGAAGCTCGCTGTCAAGACGGGTGATCATGTATTCTTCCCATCCAAAACCTGTTTCAGGGCAGAAAAGCCCCTTTGGCTGTTCTGCCTGTTCTGAAGTGCCAGCAGGCTCAAAAGTTTCTGTTTCTGTCTGTTCATCATTCTTCTTGTCGTTGAGGAATGCAAGAACATCTTCTTCTTTTTCTTCCTCTTCAACAGGCTCCTCTGATGCCATGAAATCTTCTGATGGTTCGTCAGATTCAATTTCTGCAGATTCGTTTTCAGCTTCAGCATTCATTGATGAAAGCTGATTGTTTATCTCGCTTGTCTCTTCAGGAGTAAGGTCATAGGTGGATACATCCGGGTATTCCATCTCGTCTTCGTCAAGGTCGTCGTTTTCAGCTTCTGTAGGGAAGGTTCCATTTCTGACATAAAGAACAAGATAGAATGCTGTAACAAGAGTTGCAGCAAAGATTACGATGAAGGCAATTCTTCCCTTGTAATAGATGGAAGAAGGCTTCAACTTATATATGGAAGCCTTGATGCTTACAGGAATTCCGCTTGAAGCAAACACTTTTGTTGTACGCTGGAAAACAAGGTAATTCCTGATGCTGTTCAGTTCCTGCATGTCCCTTGGATAAGAGAAGATCAACTCGTTTCCAAAGTTAAGCTGGAGTCCGGCAATGTCGGAGATGTTTCCGAGTGATGAAAGAATCTCATCATAGAATTTTTCACTTCTTGGCTGGTATGCAAGGCTTATTCTGCTGACATCTCTTGTGATGTCATTAAATCTATTGACGGCTTTTTCTTCTCCCTTTCTGTATTCCACGAAAAGAGATGCAACGTACATAACAACTGTCAAAACATAAATTGCTACAATAGTGACAGTAAAGGCAGTATTCTTTTTAGCTTTCATGCTATAAATTATAATATAGCAGGAAATGTAATGCAAGACTAATATCTTGAGCCAGGGTTTCTGATCTGAATGCCGCGCAAAGTGGCAGCAGGCTTATGAGCATAGGATCATCTGTTATTTTACCGGCGATTTCCAAAGGACTCATGGACGCTGTTGTTTTCTCAAATTCCTTCAGGCAGCTGATATATCCGTCAAAAAAATTTTTATAATCAAAAGTTTTCGTTGTCTTGCTGTCTTTTTTTCTCTGACATGCGGAATTACAGACGAATATGTTGTCCTGCTGTACATAGCCCTTGGAGGAAGCCCACTCAAGTAGTGTTGTTCCGTAGGATTCCAGAACTGAATTTGTCACAGGTGCCTTTCCTAAAGTTCCAAGCAAACCTTTTGTGACTTTTTTCAGTTCCGTGCGGAACATCAAGGAGGTGTACATGTTCTCTACTGTTGTCATTCTTCCTGAAGTGCTTGAATATTTCTTTTCCAGGTATGTGCCTCTGCAATATGGTTTTCCTTCCGAGTATGCAAAATCGGCTCCGTAAAACTCCAGTGTATTGAATCCATTCTGTCTGGCCCAGTCAGCGGCTGCGATTGTTACTGTTCCGGATCCTGTTTCTGCGTAGGGAATGTTCAATTCATTGGAGACTAGAGCCGACAATGGATGGGCACTCCTGATGAAGGAAATGCTGTTGCCTTTCTGGTGCACATGTTCCACGGCTTCTGGATTTGATGCAAGGTCAAATACAAAATGGATGTTCTCTTTCTGTATGCAATAGAAGTGTTCCATGGAAACATGCTGTGCGTCCACCGATACAACTGCGTCTGGTGTGATTCCATAGGAGAGGAGCGTACCGCAGGCAGTGTCTGTTGCAACTATGTATGCGTCTTTGTCTTCTTTCAGTCTTGTGATGTTCATGTCCAGTGTTGGACCTGCTGCAATAATTGCGGCTTTTGTTTTTCCCTTCAAGTCAGGGAATATGTCATTTACATGTTCTGTCTTGCTTATGAACTTCAGGTTTGTCAGTATGTTTCTATGCCAAAGCTTTCCAAAATGGGCCTGGACAGAAAAATCCGCGGAGATCTTTTTTATGCTTTCAGAAAGCTGAACTTCAATTTTTTTTGCCAGCTCAGGATTCTCATTCTGCCATGAACGAAGATATGCCAGCGTCAGGTTTTTGTGCAGTGATGGAACGTATTCTCTTCTCAGGACTTCATCAAGTTCGTCTATAGTGCATGCTATGGACCTGCTGTCGCTCAAGACTTTTTTTGAATTCTCAAATCTGCATGAAAAATCAAGGCTTTCTTTGTCTGCTTCGATTATGATCAACTTAAGGATGTTCTTGTTTTCCAGAATACTGGCAATGTGAAAGCCTCCACCTAGGCCGGCAACTAAAAGGCAGCCTGTGAAGTCTTGGGTAATGGAAAGTTTTTCTCCAAGAGGATTGTACTTTGAATGTACAGGTCTACCACTGACGAAAAGCGGAATATCCTGTCCTGTTTTTGATTGTAATGTTTCGCCGTAGATCATCTTTCAATAGCCCTTGTTATGTCTTTCATGAATGAAGCCATTCCGTCCATGACTATTTTTCTGCTTGCCTCATAACTGTCGGTACCTTTGTTTCTGTCCATTACAACGGCTTCCGATGGAACTGCGTTATGGATCCACTCACTGTTGTTCATGTTTGCTTTGCAGATTTCCTTTAATGTACCAAGACGGTCTGCTGTTTTGCTGTTCAGTTTGTTGCGTATTACCTGAGGTTTTACTTTTGACTTAAATTCTTCCGTGTTTTCCTCAAAATAATTCCAATCCACATCCTGAATTCTGCCCAGTTCATTTCCATATTTGAAGTTGTCGCTCAACCTGAATATCCTTCCTCTGAAATTTGTGGAAGCAAACCAGGCTCTGTAAATGTCTATGCTGTTTCGGTTCAATACCTTTGAGTTTACTCTTGTTTCTGTTGTGCGCAATCTGCAATCAAACCTGCTGTCGTTGATTTCCAGTTCGTTTGGCTGTGTGTGGACATGACCGCTGCTGAAGTTAAGGTCAAGACCACAGTAGTATATGTTCCCTTCTGTGATGGACATGGCTAGGTATGCGGCTGTTCCCGATACGCTTCCGTTTCTTACGGCAGTCATTCCATTGTATTTTGACCCCTTAAGGATGCTTTCTGAAGTTCCGTCTCCATAGTAAAGTGGAATTACGTTTGTCTTGTTGAGTATGGAACCAAAACAGCTGCCTTCGCCGGGAAGGGCTAGAGGAATGTTGTATTCCTCCAAAGCAAAAGAGATATGAAGTTTTGCCCAATAGCCACCATCTGTTGAGATGCATAGGTCAGGTATGATTTCATTATGTATAAGAGGTTTTAGTGCCGATGAGACGGCGATTAGAAAATATCTTTCCCTGTACTTCTTGAGATTTTCAATAGAAGACCAAAGACTTGGTCCACTTGCGCATACAACTACATCTGACTTTCCTTTCTGGATGTATGCTGTCTTGTCTGTGAACATGGAAAATCTCAATGCGTTTTTAGTCCAACGCTTTGCAAAATAGTTTCTTGTGGCAAGAACGCTTCTGCTCTTCATGACAGCTTTTTTTATTTCTTCCCAGGTATGTAAATGCGTAGAAGCAAAAGCCTGTTCTGAAGGTTTCCATGAAAGAAAAAGACATGATGCTGTTCCTTCATCGCCCATGTAATTAAATATTTCTTCGGATAGAGCATTGTTCAGCTGGTTTTCATCACTGTCTGATACAGCGAGAAATACTTTGTCCCATTTTGAGTCACTTTCCATGAAGTTGTGGCAGAACCTTACACAGCAAATCTTTGCGTCTTTAAATCGGTTTTTTAATGGTTCAGCGCAATAGGAAAGGGCGGGTTCCGTCACTAGAACGAAAGATGGATTGAATGAACATTCCGCCGTTTCTGCGAATCTTGCAGCTTCCTTTGACGGATTATATGAAGAATGTAAACGTACATTGTTGAAGGAACATGATTCCTCTCCGTTTGATGCATTGTTGAATATAACGTTCATTCTAAACCCCAATAGAAAAAAACAGGCTGCCTTGATAAGACAGCCTGTGTAGTTTTAATCAGTCAATGACCTTTAGTTCACGACAATCCAAGTTCAGCAAAAAGCTTCTTGTAGGTCTCAAACTGTTCAGACTGTGCGAATTCAGCGATCTTGTCTTCTGGAAGATTTTCAAGAAGCTGATCCATATAAGAAAGAACAGACTTGATTTCTTCCTTCATGCTTGAAGGAATCTCATTAGATGATGATTCTTCGACAGCAGGTTCCTCTACAACAGGTTCGTCAACAGCGATTTCATCTTCAATTTCTGGTTCAGCGATAACTTCATCTTCTGGTTCTGAAGCTGCGTCCCAGTTGTTGAATACTTCTTCAACAGGCTGTTCGCTGATTCCTGTCTCAAGGTTTTCATCTTCTTCTGGACTGTCCTTAAGGAATTCAATGTTGTCGTCTGTAAGTTCTTCCTGTTCATCGTCATATTCAGGAAGATCAAGTGACTCAAGTGTAGGAGAAGGGATGTCATCTTCTGTGATTGCATCAATTTCTTCTACGGCTGGTTCTTCTTCTGGAATACCTTCATCCATGAGATCTGTTGAAGATGATTCTACAAGAACGTCATCTACAGTTGGAACAGAGATTTCTTCTTCTGTTTCTGGTGTTTCTTCTTCCACAGTTTCTTCGAATACAGGTTCTTCAAGAGTTTCATTCTCAAAGTCCATGTTGAGACCTGTATCAAGGCTGTCTCCGCTCTGTGAAGTGAATTCTGCTGTGCTAAGGATGTTGCTGAGTTCATCTCCGCTCAATGCGATTGTATCATCTTCATCGGTATCATTGAAGAATCCTGTGTCCTCAGATGATTCTGGAAGATCGATGTCTGTATCTACAGCTGAGTCTGCGGAAGGTTCTGTCTGAATTCCGTTTTTCTTTATCTCTTCAAACTCAGACTTCAAATCCTTGATTTCAGATCTAAGAGATTCAAGTTCATTTGAAATCTGTGAAAGTACTGAAGATGCGTCAAATGCGTCCATTGTTTCCTCCGCTGATTCTGCTGTCTCTGTGGCAACAGGCTCTTCTGTTTTTATATCTTCTGATACAGGTCCTGCAACTTCTGCAACACCGGATGAAGATTCTGTTTTAATAAATACACTGTATGTTTCAGGCTCGTCCTGGAATTCTTCCTCTTCCTGAGGAGCTGGCTCTTCCTGGACTGCTTCTGGAACTGGCTCTACAACCGGAGCAGACGAAAGCTTCTCAAAATCATCGAGGGAAAGCGTTACTCCTGTCATATCATATTCAGGCTTCTTGTCAGCGAAGGCACTGATGTTTGAGTAGTCAGGTTCTGCAGGTGTTTCTTCAACTTCAGGTTCTGTAACTTCAGACTCAGAAACTTCCGTCTCATAAATCTCAGTTTCTTCAACCTCAGGCTGTGAAAGCTCTGGTTCTGTAAATTCTGGCATAGTAATCTCAGAATCAATATTATCATAAATTACTGGTTCTTCAAAGTCTTTTGTCATATCGATTTCATCCGAAGTTTCTTTTACAGATTCAAAATCATCCACAATAGTTTCCTCAACAGCAGGTTCTTCTTCTGCGGATTCTTCTTCCTCTACCTGGGCGGCAGGGGCAGGGTCTCTGACAATCAAAGTTCCGTCTTCATTGTAAGGTCCTGTAACCCCAGGTCCTCCATCAGTGAAGCCTTCTTCTCCCATGAAATCTTCAAGGTCGATTTCTTCATTTTCAGAGGCATCCTGACTATCATTATAATCCATAACTTCAGAAGTTTCCACAATTGTTTCTTCTGCATCAGGTTCATCTGCTGCAACTTCTTCGAGCACTGGTTCTGAGACGAAAGGTTCATCAAAGGCTGTTTCTTCGACAATTTCCTCTGTAACTTCTACGGAAGGTTCTTCAAATGCAGTCTCATCTATCGTTTCTTCGATGTTATCAACAGAAGGTTCTTCAAATGCAGTCTCATCTATTGCTTCTTCGATGTTATCAACAGAAGGTTCTTCAAATGCAGTCTCATCTATCGTTTCTTCGATGTTATCAACAGAAGGTTCTTCAAATGCAGTCTCATCTATTGCTTCTTCGATATTCTCTACGGAAGGTTCTTCAAAGATGGTTTCTTCCATTACTGACGTTTCAAGATCCTCTCCAAGATCAGATTCCTGTGGTTCTTGAAACATAGGCTCGCTATCTGTAACCTCATCTTCAACAACTGGTTCTTCGATTGGCTTTTCAGAAGATTCAAATGAAACTGTTCCACCATTCTCATCTTCAACGCTGTTGAGGATGGAGTCGATGTCAAAGCTGTCATCTGGAGATGAAAGGTCAGTCTCCTGGTCTTTCTGAACTGCAACTTCATCATCCTGTGAAATGTCCACGTCGATATCGTCGCTGTCGTCGTCTTCGACAACTGTTTCATCAAGTGATGCAGAAGAGTTTTCCATGTTGGCGTCTTCGTCATCTACGTTCATTTCGTAGTCGACAGGTCCCTGTTTCTTTGGTTCTTCTTTGTTGTCTCCGAGAATTGGATTCTGGTTGTCTGAATCATCGTCGAAACCAAAGTCAGAAAGGTCGATTTCTTCTGTGTTACCAGGAGCTTCTGTCTTAGGCATCTGGACTTTTTCCTCTGCAGCCTGGGCAGGAGTTTCATCGACTATGTTGTCAAACAAAGCGTCAAAATCCTCAACGTCTGTTGTTTCATCCATGCCTGTATATGAAGATGATGATGTTTCTATATCTGAAACGTCTCCATTTGCTTCTGCATCCTGGAGCTCGACTTCTGTAGTTTCAAAATCAAGATCGATATCAAGAGGATCTGCGTCCTCAATCTCTTCCTGTTCCTGCTTGTCTGATGCAAATCCTTCGCTTCCCATGAAGGCCTCAAGGTCGATGTCTCCATTTCCAAAGTCAGGAGCGTCTCCACCGTCACCCATGAATGCGCTAAGGTCGATGTCTCCGTCAGGTGTGCTGTCAGAAGATGGGGCAGAGTCGTCTGACATGAAGGCGTCAAGATCGATTTCTCCGTCTTCAAATGAAACTTCTTCTGTCACGTTCTGTTCTGGAGCGGACTCTGTTGGGGCAGGATCTTCTGTCGAAGCAGTTTCTTCAACTGCAGGCTCTTCAAAAGTCATTGGACCATTGTCATCATTTATAGCGTCAAGGGAGAAGTCCGCAAGGTCAAGGTCATCAGACGATACCGATGTTTCTTCTGTTGCAAAATCCTCTGCGGTTGTATCTTCAGACACGGAAGTTTCGGCAACAACCGGCTCTTCTATGGCAAATTCTTCAATAATTGTGTCTTCTACCACAGGCGTCTCTGGAGCAGATGGTTCTTCTGTGATGGATTCTTCAGCCAATGGCTTTTCTGAGACAGTGGTATCAGCGACGTTTGTTTCTGCTGGTTCTTCATTGAATGATGGAACCTCAAAATCACCAAGGGCATCAATGTCAAATTCCGCAAGATCCTGCTCGATTTCCTTGTCTGTGGCTGCAGCTGCGGCCTGTTCGATGAAGGATGCGTCTACAACTGGTTCTTCGGCTGGGGATGTTTCTTCCGCAGGTGCTCCTACAGGAGGTTTTTTAACCCATACTCCGTATTCATCAAGTTCGCTTTTGTTTTCTGACATATCGCTCATTTATGACCCCTGGTTGTCTATGCAAATTGAAAAAGGAATACTTTTCCTATAGCAATATCGGCAGAATTCCCAAAAATCACCATAGGGTATCTAAAAAAAATATCAAAAATATCCTTATCAATTCATTTTATTACATATATTGAAATAAAACAATTGAAATGAAATTTAAAAGCCGGAATGGAATGGGTCTTTTTTCTCTCTTTTTCGCTTAAATTACCATGGTTATTTGCCGAAACTTTAAACATCATGGAAAGGTTCAGACTTCTTGTTGCTGTTTTTGCAGGCACATTGTTCTATACATTGATTGCCATCACCGGTGGGCGTGATGGAATCTGGGCTGCCTCTCAGCTTCAGGAACAGAAACAGTCTCTCAGCGCCCATACCGCTAGGATTGAGAAAACAAACGGTGAATTGTCTCTTGAAAAAATCGCCCTGGAAAAGGACCTTGATGTGATTGCATCCTACGCAAAAAAGCTTGGTTATGTTGCGGAAGGCGAGAAACTCGTAAAACTCAGTGGACTTGCCGCCCGTGAATCCCATATTTTTGATCCAGGAACAGTAGCAAGACACCACGATGCCAATTATATTCCAGAATGGGTCTGCAAATTCTGTTCACTTCTTGTCATGCTCCTGGTCTATATGGTTCTTTTCCTCATTGACCTTCAAAATGGCAATGTCCATATTCCCGGCTTCAATAAAAAAATAAAGAAAGTAGGCGGAATCCAAGTCTATGATATGCAGCAAATCTGAAGATTCCATCAAGTTAATTTCAGATATTCTTAAGAAAGGCGGAATCGCAATACTCCCTACTGATACAGTCTACGGTTTTAGTGGTATTGTAGATTTAAAAGATAACAAATCATTAAAAACCGATACCATAATACGTCGTATAAAAGGCAGGGAAGAAAACAAACCCTTCATCCAGCTTATCGCAAATCCTGAAGACATAAAGAACTATACTGATTTTGAAATTCCTGAAAATATCCTTAAATGTTGGCCGGGTGCCCTTACTGTGATTGTTCCTGTAAAAAAAGACAGCCCTTTGGCGGATTCCTGTGCCACTGTTGCCTTCAGATGTCCAGGAGACAGCTGGCTTAGAGAAATCATAAAGGAATGCGGTGCTCCTGTTTACAGCACAAGCGTCAATAGAAGCGGCAGTCCTGTACTGGAAACTTTCCGTGAGATCAACGATGAATTCGGCCATGAAGTAGATGTTCTTGTTGATGACGGAGATAAAAAAGGCTCTTTGCCTTCAACATTGATTCTTCTTGATGAAAATGGCTATAAGATATTGAGGGAGGGCAGCGTTACCGTTGCTTAGTCCATGATACGTTTATGATGCCTTCAGAGACCCCTGTCGACGACTTCTTGTCTGAGATAAGGGTCTTTTTTGTTCCGGCTAAAGTGTTTCCGTCAAGGATAAGGTTCCATTCTATCGGGTTTGCGTTGGCTGCTGTCTTTAGGGCATCTTGTCTTGGAAGCTCAGGGAAGAAGGATGCGTTTGGTTTTCCGTTCTGCTTGACCGTCACTGTGGAACCTTCCACCGACACGGATATGTTCATGCTTGCACCGTTCTTGAAAACGATGAATCCACGGCCACCCCTGAGTATGAGGATCTTTTCTATCAGTTCTTCACCGATCCATGTTCCTGCAAGGGCATCCATTGCTTTCTGCTTGAGGTTCTGCTTGGCAGGTGGTTCTTTTTCCGTCTTTTCTTCCTCTGTGGTTGTTTCCGCCAGTTCCGGTTCTGGCATGACAATGTTGCCTGACAGGTTCAGCATGAAATTCTCAAGGGAAGCCTTTGCGTCCATAAGGATTTTATAGTAGGAGTCATATTCCTTTGTGGAACTGAAGTTACGGTCTTTCTTGAAGGCGTTGAGGGTACACAGCCATTTTCCGTCATCTTCTTCCTGAATCTCCGCATAGAAGCATATGTTTGCGGACTGTACGCTGCTGGTGTATGATTCGTTTCGTCTGTCGGTCACGGAATATCCGTCCATGGACTGGATCTGTGTATATAGAAGATCTGTCGTCATCTTTATCATGCTGGCGTCTGCGGAAGATGAGACTGTGGCATAGAATTCCACCGTCTCTGCGGTAAGGCATGCAGCAGATATGAGAATATAGATTGCAGCGGCAACAAATCTTCTGATCAAATGTTCCTCTTCTAACCGTCGAGCCTGTTCCTGAATTCCCGGGCAAGCTCTCTTTTTACGTCTCTGTCTTTTATGTCTGCGCGCTTGTCAAATTCCTTCTTACCTTTACAAAGGCCAAGCTTGACTTTGACAAGTCCATGTTTCAGATAGAATTCAAGGGGTACAAGAGTGAATCCCTTCTCATCGACTTTTCTCTGAAGTCTCTTGATCTCATCACGATGGAGCAGAAGTTTCTTTTTTCTGTCAGGATCGTGGTTGAAGACAGATGAGTAGGAATATTCGGAGATATGAAGGTTCTGGATCCATACCTCTCCATTCTGTATGAGGGCAAAGCTGTCCTGGTAGGATATGCTGCCTTCCTTGACAGATTTCACTTCGGTACCTTCAAGGACAATTCCGCATTCGTAGGAGTCAGTTATCGTGTAGTCGAATCTGGCCTTTCTGTTTGTAGAAATGACCTTGATGTTTTCTTCCATAACATAAAAATATATCCTAAAAAGCAAGTTTAGGCAAACCTCTAAAGACCTGTTTGCTTTCTTGTCCTTATAAAAGAAAACTTCCGGAGCTAAAAAAAATTACATTAGAGAGAGAAGAAAATTATTTAAGAAAAGGATTCCCTGGCCATTGAGGGCGTATCGTGTGGAGCCGTCAGGCTGTTTCTGCGTCAAGGTCATTTTCTTTTCTGAATACTCATGCCAAGGACCTTCATCAACTCCAAGACGTTCTGCAAGACTTTTGTCGAATTTTTTTTCATATTCAAGAGAGTTGATTCCGTCAAGGGTTCTCAGGCCCATCATAAGGAATTCAAATTCCCTGGTGTCTTTATCCAGGCTTTCTATATGGCACGGAATGTCATATGCGGAACAACAGCCGCCAGCCTTGCTTTCCCAGAAGCCCATGTATTTTTCCACATCCTGGGTATTTGTCCATCGGATGTTTTCGTCGCAATATAAAGTTCCGCTTGCTCCAGAACCTATTCCAACGTAGTCCTGGGATTTCCAGTAGGTCATGTTGTGCCTGCTGTGTCTGCCTTCCTTTGCGAAGTTTGAGACCTCATACTGATGGTAGCCTTTGGATTCAAGATAGTCTCTTCCCTTGAGCCACTGTTCATCAGCGGTGTCGGGATCGTGCTTTATGGTTCCTTTGTCTATTTTTTCAAAGAGTGGAGTATCTTCTTCGACGGTGAGGGTGTAGAGTGAAATGTGGTCGGGATTGTATGAGACGATTCTTTCAAGGGAATCCATGAACTGTTCCATGTTCTGTTCCGGCAATCCTGCGATGGCGTCAAGGTTCAGCTGGCCTGTCCAATGTTCCTTTATGATATCAAGGGCCTGTATTGCCTTTTCCGGTGTGCAGTGTCTGTTGATGGCTTTGAGGGCCTTTTCATTGAATGACTGGATGCCAAGGGAAAGTCTTGTTGTTCCGCCTTCTTCTGCTGCTTTGAGTTTTTCAGGAGTCACCGATTCAGGATTCATCTCCATGGTTACTTCCTGGGTGTCTTTGCCTATGCGTGATGAAAGTCCTTGGAAAAGAGCGCTGATCTGTTCCGCCTTGAGAAGGCTTGGTGTGCCGCCACCTATGTAGATTGTTTTCCAGCAAGTGATGCCGCGTGTTGTTCCGTAGTGTTCAGCTTCGTTGATCAATGACCTGACATAGGAATCAGGTATTGTTCCTGTGCACGGTCTTGAGAAGAAATCACAGTAGTCGCATTTCTGGATGCAGTATGGAATATGTATGTAGAGAGAGGACAGCATCCTAGAAAAGCTTCATCTTGTTGAAAGGAAATACCTGCCAGAGAATACGTCCCTTGATCCTGCCTGAGTCTATTGCTCCATATACGCGGGAATCAAATCCTTCGATACGGTTGTCGGCAAGAACAAAGTACTGGTTTTTTCCAAGTGTCGTTTCAGGGAGTGTTCCTGCGCATCCCATTCCGTCCCATTCGACAGGTACTGAATAGATCCTGATGTTGTAAGGCTTTGATGCAAGCTCGAATTCTGTCAGGTAGTAGTTCTGTCCTGCAGGCTTTACGTACATGACGTAATCCTTCATGTAATAGCTGTCACCTGGAAGGGCAACTACACGGCGGATCTGGTTTTTTCCTGTCATGCGTGTCGTGTTGCCGAATGGAATATATTTCTGAAGTGTAAAGAATCCTACGACGGAATTGACGGCTCTCTTATGCAACGGAAGTTTTTCGCTGTCCATGGCGGAAAGGTAGACTACCTGTCCACGTTCCGGATTGCGCATCAATGGTGATACGAAACATACACCATCTTTAGAGATGTCGGTTTCCATTGATGATGAATTTGTATATACGGAAAAGAGTATGAAATTCAGGAAAAGTGTAAGGAAAAGGAATGTCGTCACTGCCAACACGATGACATTGTTGTATATTTTCTGCTGTCTTTTTTTGTATTCAAATGAATAGTCGCCTACGTTCTGCTTCATGACACATAAGTTATCAAAATCATGGCGGATTGTAAACAAGAAGGCGTGCCGCGGTGCTTAATATGGAAAATTTCAGTTGAATGAATTTTTACTCTTTCTGTTGACATAGAGAGGTTAATTTAGCATAATGAGAATACTTAAATTTAAGGAGTTCTACTCATGCCTTGTGGTAAGAAAAGAAAGCGCGCAAAGATTGCGACACATAAGCGTAAGAAGAAGCTTAGAAAGAATCGCCATAAGAGCAAGTAAGTGACCTTGCGA
>JAGHUO010000146.1 GCA_018064785.1 Candidatus Treponema equi | reverse complement strand
AATTCAGTTTCAGTTGCAAAGGAACTTTCTGGTTCTGACGGCGCAAAACGCGTTGCAGAATATTCAATTCCAATGGCTGGCGGACTTACATACAACTATGCTGCAAAGCAGGTAAACGCTCAGGTTCTTTCTGTTCTCGAAGAACTTGCAAAAGAATCTCAGCTTCTTGAAAAGTTCGAAGCCCTCTATAACGGTGATGTAATCAACACTGGAGAAAAGCGCATGGTTCTTCACCAGCTTCTCCGCGGACAGCTTGGCAAGGATGTTATGGCTGACGGCGTAAACAAGCGCGAATTCTACATCAACGAACAGAAGAAGATGGCAGACTTTGCAAACAAGGTTCACAACGGAGAAATCGTAAACGAAAAGGGCGAAAAGTTCACAACAGTTTGCCAGATCGGTATCGGTGGTTCTGACCTTGGTCCACGCGCAATCTACCTTGCACTGGAAAACTGGGCAAAGGCAAACAACACATTCAAGATGGAAGCAAAGTTCATCTCAAATGTTGACCCAGACGATGCTGCAGCAGTCTGCTCTTCAATCGACATTTCAAAGACAATCTTCATCCTTGTTTCTAAGTCAGGAACAACACTTGAAACACTTACAAACGAATCATTCGTAAAGGACTTCATCGTAAAGGCTGGCTGCAACCCATCTAAGCACATGATCGCAGTTACTTCTGAAACATCACCACTTGCAAAGAGCCCGGACTACCTTGCAGCATTCTTCATGGATGACTACATTGGCGGACGCTACTCTTCTTCATCTGGTGTAGGTGGAGCAATCCTTTCACTTGCATTCGGACCTAAGGTTTTCGCAGACTTCCTCGACGGAGCAGCTGCAGAAGATGCAACAGCAAAGAATGCAGACATCACAAAGAACCCAGCACTCCTCGACGCTCTTATCGGTGTTTATGAAAGAAACGTTCAGGGATACCCTTCAACAGCAGTTCTTCCATACTCACAGGCACTTTCTAGATTCCCAGCTCACCTTCAGCAGCTCGATATGGAATCAAACGGAAAATCAGTAAACCGCTTTGGCGAAAAGATCAACTATGTTACAGGCCCTGTAATTTTTGGTGAACCAGGAACAAACGGCCAGCACTCATTCTACCAGTTGCTCCACCAGGGAACAGACATTGTTCCTCTCCAGTTCATCGCATACAGCGAAAACCAGACAGGAAAGGATGTTGTAATTGAAGATTCAACAAGCCAGAAGAAGCTCTGCGCAAACGTAACAGCACAGATCATCGCTTTTGCCTGCGGAAAGGACAATGAAAATCCAAACAAGTTCTTTGCCGGTGAACGTCCATCAAGCCTTATCTACGGAAAGCAGGTTAATCCAGCATCTATCGGTGCCCTCCTTGCTCACTTCGAAAACAAGGTAATGTTCCAGGGTTTCATCTGGAACATCAACTCTTTCGACCAGGAAGGAGTTCAGCTCGGTAAGGTACTTGCTAAGACAGTGCTTTCAAAGAAGTATGACGGAGCACTCGAAGCATTCGCAAAGATCTTCGGACTCTAATTTAACGACAATTAATTCTTAACCGTTATAGACCTTCTGATGGCTTTGGCTGTCGGAAGGTTTTTTGTTTTCCACAAATCGATTTTTTGATATAATCCCTTTTATGACAAACACACTGCGCCTCGGAATTGACATTGGTTCCACAACCGTAAAGGTTGTTGTATACGACAAAGAAAAAGACACAATACTTTTCCATAAATACCAGCGTCACCATGCGGAACAGCGAAAAACCGCAAGCCAGCTTCTTGAGGAAGTAATGACCCTTTATCCCGGTCAGAAATTCAAGATCGGCATCTGTGGTTCCGGCGGAAAGAACATAGCAGAACTTACAGGAGCCCATTACATACAGGAAGTCGTCGCAAACAGCAGCGCAGTACGTGCAAAATATCCTGAAACAAGAACGGCCATAGAACTTGGCGGTCAGGATGCAAAAATCATATTCTTCTACTTTGACGAAAAACAGCAGCGGCTCATGACATCAGACATGAGAATGAACGGTTCCTGCGCAGGCGGTACAGGTGCCTTCATCGATGAAATTGCATCCCTTCTTAAAGTTCCGGTGGAAGAATTCGAAGGTCTTGCAAGCAGGGGAAAAACAGTACATTCAATTTCAGGCCGCTGCGGTGTATTTGCAAAAACCGACATCCAGGGCTTGCTCAACCAGAGCGTAAGCCGCGAAGACATTGCCCTTTCTGCATTCCACGCCATTGTAAAACAGACAATCGGTGGCCTTGCCCAGGGACTTGAACTTAAGGCTCCTGTGATTTTCGAAGGCGGACCGTTGAACTTCAATCCAACTCTCATAAAGGCTTTCTGTGAAAGACTGAACCTCAAGGAAGGAGACTACATACTTCCAGAGAATCCAGACACAATCGTCGCCCTTGGTTCCGCCATGGCAGTGGACGAACTGTTCAACACAGAAACAGATGATGCAATAGATCTAAGCGAAGCGATCGCAAAACTGAGGGCATTCAACGGTAACGCAGATGAGAAAACCGATGGCAGCACAAAACCATACTTTGACACAGAAGACGAATGCCGAGACTGGCGAGAAGCACATAAAACCGCGGAAATAAAAGAACCTGAACTAAAAGAAGGTGATGTCCTTGATATCTATATCGGTATCGATGCCGGTTCAACAACATCAAAACTTGTTTTCCTTAATAAAGATGAAGAAGTCGTAGACAAGTTCTATGCAAACAACGAAGGCGACCCTATCCGCATCGTAAAGGAAGGATTGCGCCACCTTTATAAAAAATACAAGAAGATGGGAGTAACCCTCAATGTCCTTGGTCTTGGAACAACAGGCTACGGTGAACTCTTGCTTGGAACAGCCTTTGGTGCAGACTACCACACAGTAGAAACTGTTGCCCATTCAACTGCCGCAAGAAAATACATGAAGGATGTAAGCTTCATACTGGACATTGGCGGTCAGGACATGAAAGGCATATGGGTGCAGGATGACATCGTCACAAACATCACACTCAACGAAGCCTGTTCTTCCGGCTGTGGTTCTTTTCTTCAGAACTTCGCCACATCATTGAACATTCCACTTGAGAAAATCGCAGACGCAGCATTCTCCTCAAGACACCCTGCAAACCTTGGAAGCCGCTGTACAGTTTTCATGAACAGCACCATCATCACGGAACAGAAAAACGGACGCAATGCGGAAGACATCATGGCAGGACTTTGCCGTTCAATCATTGAAAATGTCTTTACAAAGGTTGTCCGCATATCAGATACATCAAGTCTTGGAAAGAACATCATGGTTCAAGGCGGAACATTCAAGAACGATGCAGTATTGCGCGCACTTGAGCAGTACCTTGGTGTCAATGTGATTCGTGCACCTTTCCCTGGAGAAATGGGAGCCATAGGTGTCGCACTTCTTGCAAAAAGACATTCACCGGAAAAATCAGATTTCATCGGATTTGAAAAGCTTTCAAGCTTCACCTACGAACAGGAAGAGAACAACATCTGTCCTTTCTGTGCCAACCACTGCAACCGCACCATCGTAAAATTTCCTAACGGTTCATCCTATGTCACAGGCAACAGATGTCCAAGAGGTGAAAGCCTTGGTGACACGGCACCGGCAGTAAAAAATGTTCCAGATCTTTTCCTTGTACGTGAGTCCCTTCTCACAAAAAAATACAAGTTCACTGAAGTAAGCGCCAAGAAAAATCTTAAGGTCGGTTTCCCTCGCTGTCTTGAATTCTGGGACAGCATGCCTTTCTGGACGACTTTCTTTGGTTCCCTTGGTTTTGAAACGGTGATTTCAGACCCAAGCACAAGACCTATGTTCGAGGAAGGACTTCCTTTTGTCGCTTCGGACACAGTATGTTTCCCTGCAAAACTTGTTCACGGCCACATGCAGAATCTTGCCGACAAAAAAGTCGACATCATATTCATGCCGATGATCATGAACATGCCGGCAAAAGACACGGAAGGTAAAAGCAACTATGTCTGCGCAGTAGTCAAGGGATACCCTCTTGTAATATACAACCAGGAAAATCCGGCAGCCCGTTGGAACCTTCGCTACGAGCATCCAATGTTCCACTGGTATTCAGAAAAGGACAGATACAATCAGATTGAAAAATACATGGAAAAGGCTTTTGGCGTTTCAAAGACAGAAATAAAAAAAGCCTTCGACCAGGGTATGGATGCCATGAAAGAATTCCGAGGAACTCTTGTAAAGATGGCTGACAACATCCGGGAAAAAGCAAAGGCAGAAGGAAAGTTTGCAGTGGTACTTGCAGGCCGTCCATATCATACTGACCCACTTGTAAGCCACGATCTTTCACGTGTATTCACAAAAGAAGGAATCCCTGTACTTACTGTAGATTCCCTTTCCGGTCTTGAGCAGACAGACCTTCGCTATACCCGCGCAGAAGTGACAAACAACTTCCATACACGCATGCTTGCAGGAGCATTGCGATCAGCATCTTCTCCTGAACTCGAATTTGCACAGATCGTAAGCTTTGGATGCGGTCACGATGCCATCCTTTCAGATGAGATCATCCGCATAACAAAAGAAGTTTCAGACAAGGCTCCTCTTATACTCAAGATGGATGAAGGTGGCGCAAGCAACAGCCTTAATATCCGCGTTAAATCCTTCATCGAGACAATCGCCGAACGTCGCAACAAGAATGTTGGAAAAACAACAGAAACTCGTCAGCTTACCGATGCATACTCGGCAAAGTTCTACAAAAAAGACAGGAAGATCAAGACAGTTCTTGTTCCAAATGTTTCCGTTGCTTTCTGCAAGCTTTTGAGTGGCACATTGACAAGAAGCGGAATCATTGCGGAACCACTTCCATTGGGAAGCATCAATGAAATCCGTCTTGGAAAAAAATACGTTCACAACGATACATGTTTTCCGGCACAGATGGTAATAGGAGAAGCGATCAGTGCATTACAGAGCGGGAAATACGATCCTGACAAAGTCGCCATAGGCATGGCAAAATACCAGGGTGACTGCCGCCTTACACATTATTCCGCACTTCTTCGCCGTGCCCTTGATGCTGCTGGATTTACACAGGTTCCTATAGTATCTACCGACCCTGTCGACTACAAGGAAATGCACCCTGGAATCAAACTTGGCAATATGTTCAACATCGCTACGGTTTGGGCAGTGGTCATTATGGATATACTCGAAGAACTCCGCCGACAGATAAGGCCTTATGAGCTGAACGCAGGTGAAACAAACAGAGTATTCGACAAGGCCATCGACAGAATTTCAGCTGCCCTAGTCACAAGCACAACAAAGGCAGTGATGGAATTCAAAACTGCAATAGATGAATTCACTAAAATAAAGTATGACCGAACAAGCCTTAAGCCTCGTGTTTTCATTACTGGTGAATACCTTGTCACATTCCATCCTGGATCAAACTTCTATGTTGAGGAATATCTCGAAAAGAACGGCATGGAAGTAATTCTCCCTAGAATGATCAACGTATTCTGGAAGGATTTCCATTCACGTATCTGTGAAATGAAGGACTACAAGGTAAAGTTTCCTCTGGACCAGGGACCGTTCAGTTTTGTAGCGGAAGGTCTCATAAATGTTGCCCTCACAACCTGTGAGAAGATTGCAGAGAAGCATCCACTTTATAAAAAGATTGTGCGTCTCCCTGCCTTGGCAATCGAAAACAACCATGTCATGGAACGCACATTCCTTTCCGGAGAAGGATGGCTCATTCCAGGTGAGATCCGTGAGTTCGCAAGAGACGGAGTAACTTCATTTGTAATACTTCAGCCATTCGGATGCCTTCCAAACCACATTACAGGCCGTGGAAGCATGAAGAAGATAAAGGAAGAATTCCCTGCAATACAGATTCTGCCATTGGATCTTGATCCTGATACCTCATTCGCAAATGTAGAGAACCGTCTGCAGATGCTCATTATGAATGAAAAAAATAGGCATAAATAAAAAAAACAAACCGCTCCCGTAAGGAACCGTACCAAGCCTGCTAAGGTGCTCCCGTTACAACATCAAAAGCTGAGGGCTACACCCTCAGATTCTAATTGGGTCGCAAAACGCAGTTTGGCACGAACCCTTACTCCGCGGTTTGTTTTTGTATAGTT
>JAGHUO010000122.1 GCA_018064785.1 Candidatus Treponema equi | reverse complement strand
AAAAAAGGCCCACTTTTTTTATTAATTACTAGTTCAGAGGTAAACAAAATGAAAATTGCAGTACTTGTTTCAGGCGGTGGAACAAACCTTCAGGCTCTTATCGATTATCAGAAGTCTCATGATGACTGCCCGTATGAAATTGATGTTGTAATCTCCAGCACAAAGACAGCATACAGCATTGAGCGTGCAAAGAATGCCGGCATCGACTGTGTGATCAAGAGTCCTTTTGCTGTTATGGGCAAGGAAAATGCACAGAATGCAAGCCGCGAAGAAAAGAATATTGCTGTTTCAGATGCCATCATGGAAGAATGTGACTCACGCGGAATCGAGGGAATCGTTCTTGCTGGATACCTTTCTGTTTTGACAGGCGGCATCATCAGTGCCTACAGCAACAGAATCATAAACCTTCATCCGGCTCTTTTGCCAAAATTCGGCGGAGTAGGAATGTGGGGCCACAATGTCCATGAAGCAGTTCTTGCCGCAGGTGAAAAGGAAAGCGGCTGTACTGTCCACTATGTAGACGGCGGCTGTGACACGGGAAAAATCATCGTCCAGAAAAAAGTTCCGGTAATGCCGGGTGACACAGTAGACACCTTGTATGCTCGCATTGCCCCAGAGGAACATAAGGCCATCGTAGAAGGCGCCATCCAAATGTGCGCAAACTTGTCCAAGTAAAATAAAATCAGCGTTATATATAGTAAAAAACTCCCTTTTAATGATAAACTTCCAAGGTTAAGCAATTTAATTTTCGTTTTATCAGTTAAAAGGGAGTGGTTTTATGAAAAAAAGTTGTGACTTGTTCCGCATTTCTATTTTCTATTTTTTATCTTGCCTGTTGTTTTCATGCGAAAATTTTCTTGAAGGCAATGACATAAAAAATGATGTAGAAAAACAGATTGAGCTGGCAAATACACCTGATGTCACCGTTGCTGTCTCATGTAATAATTCATACGGAACTATTTTAAGCGGCTCTAGTGTTACTGAAAAACTCGGTACAAACAATATCGAGCTTTCATTTACCGAATCCGATGCGTATCAGTTTGTAAACTGGCAGGTCCACGATAAGGACGGCAATGCCAAAAACTGTTCAAAGGATGACGCCATTTTTATCCAGAATCCAAATGAGATGAAGACCACCTTCAGCATCCTTCAGAATGTTGCAGGTTATTATATTTCCGCAGAATGTAGGCAGCGTCCTGCAGTTACTTTGGCAACACCTCAGTTCCAGACTTCCGGTGTAAACAGAGACAGAGCGATCATCGTTGCCTTCAATGAAGAAATCCCAAAAATCAACTTTAGATATTCCGAGGAAGAATCCGCAGCTTTGGTGGAGAAGGGATGTACATTGCTGTCTGATTCCGATGGGGAAGCCTATGGTTATATAAAGGATGGTGTTGTCTTCTATAAGAACATAAAGATCCGCAATGACAATGACAAGGCAGAAAATCTTTTAAGCTTCTTTGGTGTTCCTGAACTAAGCGGCAACAGTCTTACTATAAATCCTAAAAAAGGTTCTGGCAATCAATTTGAATTGAATTCCAACAATCTAAAGGATCTGGAGGTCACCGTTGACGGTTCTGTAAACAAAGACGGAATTAAAATGCGTGCCAGCTATGTATGGAAATACCGTGTAAGCAATACGACAGATGAGCAGACTTCAATAAACTTTACTATTGATTCCAAGCAGGGAGACATCACACCTTTTGGAAGCAACAAGTACAGTGTAGGCTCAGAGATAAAGGTCAAGGTTACAGAAACTGATTTGTATAGATTTGAAGGTTGGGAAGTTTCTGCGGACGAAAGCCAGATAATCTATGTGGCTGCCACAGGTTCCGTCTATGATGAGACCAATGGTGTCTGCGAAACGACGTTCAAGGTTTTTGAAGGTGGCGGAGATGTTTCCATAAAGCCTGTTTGTGCTCCAAGACCAGTGGTTGAAAGCTTTGCTCCAGACTATATTACAGCCGGAACAGATTTTGATTCGACCATAGTTTTGAATTTCACTACAGGAGTTGCCAGGGAAAATTTTGTATATAGCCAGGATGAAATCAACGCCTATGGTGCTTCTGCGACTGCTGTAAGGATCGATCCACAGGATTCTTCAAGCGACATCATTGCGGTGGATGTTGGCACTCAAAGATATTTCAAGAACATCATCATCAAGGATGAATTTAACCAGAACATTGCGGTTCATTACAGAAAGGCGGAACTTTCCGAAGACGGAAAACAGCTTAAGATCAGCTTTGATGGTTCAAGGCTTTTTGATTTCAAGAATAATTCAGTGAAGGATGTTTATGTCACTGTGAATTCTTCTATTTATTCCGTCTATAAGAAAAGCGATGAGACGACAGAAAATGTTCTGTTGAGTGGCAAAGGCAAGAATCCGGAATTTAATTTCAGGGTAAGAAACACTTCAGAATCAAAGGCTGTGGTCAACTTCAATGTCTTTGATGGTTCTACAAGCATGGGAAGCATGACTTATAACGGAATCAACGAGTTCAACCTTGGACAGAAGATTTCCGTGATTTTTGCTCCTTCTGCTGACTACGAATTCTTGCGCTGGTCTGTTACAGGAGATACAAACGGAAGCCTTCTTTTTGATGATGACAAGACAGACACAACCTTAAGCTTTACTGTTTTATGTAAGGCCGACGGTATTGAAATAAAACCTTATTGTGAAAAACTGAACAGATCCAAGATTCTTTTTGAGACACCATCTGGCACAATCAGCCCTTCTGGCTCCCAGTATGTGAGAAGAAATGAAGTAGTGGATCTTATATGCAAGGTGAACGACAAAGACTGCTTTGCCGGCTGGAAGGTTGTCAATACAGTTTCTGATGAAGTGCTCAGCGCAGAGAAGCTTGAAAAGTACTTTGAATTTGGTGATATCACATCGCCTGAGACCACAATGAAAGTCTGTTTTGACAGCAAGAATCTTAAAGTCCTTGCAGATACCTATGCCCGTCCTGAAGTCTATGACCACGATCCTATCAATCAGATTTCAGGAAGCAACAGGGACCAGAGTATCCGTGTTTTCCTGACAAAAGGCATTGATGAAAGCACCCTGTATTTTAGTGCCGATGAGATTGCTGAGTACAAGAAGAAAGGTTATGAAATTCTTGATGCTGGAAACAATATGAAGCATAAGTATTATGGATGCTATAAGGAAGGCGACGACAATTCCTATATCTACAAGAATCTTTCAATCGTCAACCGCGGAAATACCAGTGAAAATCTCCTTAAGCATTATGGAGCGCCATATCTACAGAATCCCGAAGGCACCATCATTGTAATTCCTGTAAACACAACGGATCTGCCTCCGGAATATAAAGAAATACGTGTGACCCTTGGAACAGAATACGGTTATTTTTCTGATGATGGAAAAACTCTCATTGGTCTTTACAACAACAATCTTGTGTTCTCATATAAGACGAATGATAAATTAGATGAATCTAAGCCGAAGTTTTCGGGTGTAAAATTCTCTGGAATAAAAGTTGATGGTATTGAAAGTGCTATTTCATCCACAGAACTATCTGCTGAGGCTGAGCCTAGTTATGACAATTATAAGGGCTATTATCTTAAACCTGATTCAGATGGCAATATCGATGTGAAATTAAGCATTAAGGTTTCTGATGATGGAATGAATTTAAATTCATTGTTCATGTGCATGGAACAGCTCAGGGACAATGGATACAACGAACTTACTAACAGTTATTACAATGAATATCCACTTGAAATGTCGGTTGCTTCTACGGACGGAACCTTTGAGTCAGATACCTTTAGACTTTCGGACTATTTTAGAGACGACTCTATGAACGGCTTCTATAAAGTCTATTTCAAGGCTACTGATCTTGCTGGGCATGAATCAAAATCAGATGATTATTATGTATTGATTGACCGACACGCTTCAAAAGTTATTAATGATCAGGACTATAAATTCTTTGTGAAAAACGGTCATGTAAAAGTGACAGGTCTTTCCAAAGCTGCGGAACGTGACACGAAAAAAACATGGATCATGTTCAATGATGATGATAATAAAAAGTATGAGATTACTTCTGATGATATCGATGTTGGTTTCGATAAAAATCAGGATGTAGAAATAAAGATCATTACAGAAGACTGGTTTGGAAATATAGCGACATTCAATTCTGAATATAATCCTGACTTTAAGCAGAAGGCTGGTGCCAGTGACTTTATGTATATGTATGATGACGGCTATTTCTCTAACTCTATTATTGATGCTTCCAAGATATACGGACTTGTCGTTTCCACCGATTATTCATCAGAAAATCAAAAGGTTGAGATTGCCTATAAACCAAACTTTAAGTCTACCCCTAATGAGATAGAAAGTGGAGTTTATCCTGATCCAGGACTTACAGGTAAGCTTAACGGTTGCTCTTGCAGAATTCCTGAAGCCGATTTATGGATGAAGACTGTAAGTAAAAATAGTAAAAAATTTTTTGATATTGGAGAAAGCCTCGATAAGGAAGAATACCGCGATGGAAAATTAAGCAGCATCACTTCTATCCCTAATCGATCATATTACTATTTGAAGAAGGATGACCATTTTGTCATGTATGATGCATATATGCTCAATGATTATAGAACTGGATACGATGAGCTGAGATATAAGCAGGCTGATATGGATAATGAATATCTTGTGAAATACTTTATAACCTATGAAGATTCTGCAAATTAAGGAAAAGAAAGATGAGAAAGATTTTATATTTTACATTTGTATTCAGTTTTTTTATTCCGCTTTTTTCTGCATGTAATTTTGACACCATAGAAAGGAACCTGGATTATAGGGTCCTGCATTATCTTCAGAACATAGAAGATGATGAATATACACTTTATGAGACAGAAGAACTTACTGCAAATTCAGATGATACGATAAACATCGTGCCAAAAAGCTATGCAGGTTTTTCTGCTCTTCCAACAGAAAATCAGAAAATTTCCGCTGGAACTGATATTGTCATCAAATACAACAGAAACACCATCACCTGTACATTGAATTTCAATGGCGGAAAAGTAGTCCTGCAGGATGGTACAGAAAAAACTTACGATGTCATAAGCGGCAGGTATGGGGCAAAGATTCCGATGCCCAACCCGCAGAAGAAAGGTTACCTTCTTGAAGAATGGGTTGATTCCAACGGAAATGTGCTGGGAGAAACTTTTGTGAGCAGCGGAACATATACTGCTTCTTATGTTGCAAAGTCGACTTCAAGCTATACGGTCCATCATCTGTATCAGAATATCGAAGACGATGAATATACAGAGGCTTTGTCGGAAAAGGAAATCCTTGAAGGCATGGCAGGTACAAAGACAGCTGTTGCCGGTAAAACAGTGGAAGGTTTCTTTGCCAAGGAAATAGAACAGAAGACAATCCTTGCGGATGAAAGCACAGAGCTGTATGTCTATTACAACAGAAATCTGGTTACTTTTAGCTTTAATCTGGCAGGCGGAGAAGGCACTGCTTCTGTCACAAGAAAATACGGAACTACTGTAACGAGCCTTGTTGTAAACAACCCTGTAAAGGGCAATTCAACCTTCAGTGGCTGGAATCCAAAGCTTCCTGACTCTTTCATAGAGGACGGAACCTTTACCGCTGTCTGGGACATGCCTTGCTATACCGTTGAATATAAGTTTGAATCCATTGATGGTTCAGGATATTCTATAGATCCAAACTATCCGGCAGAAAAGTTCTATGGTGAAAAAGGGACTCTTACAGAAGCAAGTGCAAAAACCATTCCAGGTTTTATTGCCAATGAAATTAAACAGGAGACTATCACTGAAGACAACAATACTTTGGTTACCATCGAATATAAGAGAAAGACAATAACACTTTACATAGATTTAAAAGGTGGAGTCGGTACCCGATACATTCAGGGAAAATATGGGGAAGGTAATGAAGCCGTAAAGACAAAGCTGAGTAAGCTTAAGAAACCTGTACGTGCAGGATTCAGCCTTGATGAAAACGATGTCTATTCAGTATCTGAGGACCTGGACTTTTCTTTGCAGAACGATGAAACCACACAGATCTTTGTAAAATGGATTGGTGGTGCCGCCGCTAAATATTGTGTTGTCGTGATGACGGAAAATGCAGATTTCACCTCTGCGGAAGAACGTTATGTAAAATATGAGACTCTCCTTCTTGATGGCCTTGCGGGAGATATGACACAGTTTACGGAAAATAAAGACGAAAGATCCATATCCATTGAAGGTAGGACGTACAGCTTTCCTCATTTTGTTCCTGAAGGAAATGAAAATGTAGAAATTGCAGGAGATGATTCCGCAGTCCTTTATATCTATTTCAACAGGGAGATCATTAATCTTACCTACGACTTGAACGGAGGTAACATCAATGGAAACGGTACTCCTGTCGTCATTTCTGGACGTTATGATTCCACCGTCAATAAAAATGACATTCCAAAGGATGTTGTAAGGGACGGCTGTGTATCTTATACCTGGGATGATAGCTTTGAAAAGTTCCCGGAAACAGACAGGACCATAAAAGCACAGTGGGAAGGCAATCCTTGTAAAGTGACATTCCATCTGGGAGACCAGACAGAAGAGAAGATCTATAAATATGCGGCTGAATATGCTGTTCCTTCTCTAAGTGATTTTACCACATTGACGGCATCAGACTCTGGTGTTTCGGGATGGAAGATGGATAAAGATTCCTCTCAGATTGATTTTGTCTGCGGTCATAATTTTACGTTGCCGGAACCAAAGGACTACGATCTATATGCCTGTGAGGAAACACATTTCTATACTGTCAAATATCTCTTGCAGAATAAGGATGACGATGGCTACACAGAGCAGTCTAAGACCGACAGGATCTATGCGGCTCCTGGATCTGAGACAAGTGTGACTCCAAAAGATATGATTGGCTTCCATTCGATGGATTATGAAAAGAAAAAAGTTGCCGATGATAACTCTACTGTAGTTGAAATAAAGTATGACAGAAATCTTTATACATTAAAGTTTGTCCTTGGTGATGGCGGTTATGCAGAAATCAATGAGAAGGATGGAAACAACAACTACAAGAAATTATATTCTTTGCCTGATGTGCAGGTAAAATACGAGGCTAGTTATGAAACGGGTGAATATAGACTTCTTAGGGCAGGTTATTATGCAGAAAAAATGAGGTGGGTTTATGAGAACGGTGAATCTGCTTCTGGTGATTTTAACGCATGTTATTCAAATTATAGTAATGGGAATTTAGCTTTTACAATTAAGCCAGTCGTTGAGGATACAACTGTTTATCTGTCTGGGGAAATATGTGAATTCGTTGTAACCTTGAAAAATTCTAACGGACTTCTGGAAAAGACCAGGTATGATAAATTTAAGGTTAGTGATGCTGTAGTAGATTTAAAGGATTTAAATTATAACGGTTATACTTTTGAAGGCTGGTATTATGACAATAAATTTATAGAATTCGTTGATGCGAAAACAATCAACGGTGTATTGAAGCCAGTTATTGATTCAATTAAAGATTCTAAAGTAACTCTATACGCGAAATGGACAAATGATTCTGTTGTAATAAGCAATGAAATAAAGAGTGTAGGCGATATCATTCTTGTGAATGGACAGGTTGTGAACATTCCGTCTTCAGGCGAAAAACCTATTTGGGATGGATTTGTGCCAAAGCTGACTGATGATCAGAAAAATGATGCAATCGGTGTTGCGACTCATAAGGTTGATGGAATTTGGCGATTTATAGGAAAAAGTTATAATGAAAGTGCTTCAATGGGAGAACTAGGAGTAAAAAGCAGTTCTGTAAGAGAAGATAAATATTCTGTTACCAATTCTGAAAAAGAAGACGGTTATAAGATTTTCACAAAATACAATAACTCTGGGTATAAAACTCAAATTGAAAATAATTCTCCTGCATGGAAATATGCGTTTAATTATGGAAACTCGTTATCTTCGTTTAAAACAGAATGGTATATTCCAGCTGAAGAAGAGATGGTTAAATTTGAAGAAAACTATGATAATATTGCCATGTATATTGGTATAATCAAAGGTAAGGCCATATCGGATAAATCGGAGGTTTGGTTGTGCAATTATACAGTTGTAAAGGAAACTGGTATGGGTAAAAAAAGTACAGCAGGTAAATATGTGATGGGTGGGGATGGTGCTTGTCAGCCTTATGGTGATGGAAATTTCAATAAGGTCATCGTATTCCACAAATTCAACTGATTCAATACAGTGAAAAAATGGCAGGGTTGCTGAGCCAGTCGAAGCACCCTGCCTTTTTTTTATGGTGGTCTATTTTGTCATCAGGTAGCTGCCCTTTGGCATGATGATGATTTCTACGCGGCGGTTCTTTGCGCGGCCTTCCGGCGTGCTGTTTGTGTCCGCAGGCTTTGTGGCGCCGTAACCCTTGAATGTGAACAGGCTCTTGTTAAGGCCGTTGTCTGTCAAAGCGTTGACGATTGCCTGGGCGCGTTCGATACTAAGGTTCATCTGGCCTGTAGGCTTGTTTACATCGGCGGTGTGTCCTTCTACAAGAATCGTGTAGGATCCGCCTGCGGTAGCCCTCTTTAGGGATGCGGCGATGTCTGCGATGCGTCCCTTTTCACTTTCAAGAAGCTCAGAAGAATCTGCCACAAAGCGCAGGTTGTTCATTGTGATCTGGATGCCTGTAGGAATTTCCGCAAGGCCAATGTCTGGAACTTTCTTTTCCATGAAATATTTCTTGAGCTGGTGGTACATGATGTAGTAGTTCTTGTCTTTGTTTGGCGCCGCAACCTTGTGCTCAAGCATGTCCTTGTCCAGAAGAACCACGACCTTTCCTTTCTTTAAAAGCTCAAGGTTTTCCTTTATCGAAGCGATCCTGAGGTAGTCGTCCTTTGAGATCACAGGGTCGCATCTGTTGATTCCGTATACTTTTTTTGCGGTGATCCAGAGGGGATCCTTGCCGACCCTGTCGCTGTAGCTTTCAATAAGCTCGCTGCTTGAATACTGTACTATTCCGTCTTTCTTTGCGATGTCCGGAGACGTTGAATTCCTTTCATATACAAGGTCCATGTCCTCGTTCCATATCTTTGGGAAAAGGCAAGGGTAGACACGGCTGCTTGTGAATTCTCCCTGCACGGGCATTGAGCCGCGGGCGTCGATTATGATTCCGCTGTAGGCCCTTGAAGAGATTCTCTCGATTGGCTGTGGAGCGATGTATGGCTTTGAATGCTTTACAAGTGATGACGAAATGTCCTTAAGGTCCATGGTGTGCTTTGTGAGCAATGTGCTTTTTCCCTGGGCAAACACGCTAGGTGTCTTGTGGCTTCTGTCGATGATGCGGGTAATGTCCTCGAGTGTTACAGTTCCGTCCAGAACCAGGTCATCAAGTGTCTTTGTGTCGTCGACGTAAAGGGAAAGCAAAGGATCCTTTATGAGGATAGGAAGGTCCATCTCGATTCTTCTGACGCATGTGGATTTTCCGCTTGGCATTGGAATGCCTGCTTTTTCTACATCAAGGGAAACGTCGGAAACAAATGTGTTTTTTGTCCAGTTTATGAAGCTTGATGATGTCATGGTTGCGTCTTCGCGGTTTGCGTGTCCGTTGGCTGCCGCTACCATTTCTGCCTGACGTGCGATTTCTTCGTCTGCGTATGGTACGTATTTCTGTGCGGTGTATGGCTTTTCAAGGAAGTCCGCCACATCAAAGGTCTCGATGTAGCTCTGGGCAAATACTGCCGGATGAATGAATACTATATAAATTAGAAGTGATTTCAAGATATTTCTGTTCATCTTTTTCCACCATTAAAAAACTTAATTTTCTACAATTACTTTCAAAGTATCGGCATTTTTCGGTTTTCAGTTGAGCGGAATCAATATTATCGCCAGAAATAAAAGATGGTTAAAATAATCTTTAAATTTTGAATTTTGAATAAACCGTATTATAATTTTTCTTAGTTTATCAGATTTATTACCTGCTTATAGGAGTTTGTATGGCAAAAAAAGCAAAAAAATCATCTGTTTCGACAATCATGATTACAACCATCATATTGGGTCTTGCAGTCTTCTCTGTCGTTCTGTTCATGATGATTTCGAGACTTTTAAACCGAGGTCTTGAGGATTATTTCCAGGGAGAACTGGAAAACTATTCAGAACTTTACCTTAAGGAAATCAAGGCGGAAGAAGAAGGCCTCGTCAAGGTCCAGACAAGTCTTGTGGGTACCTTGAATTCGATGTATAGCGTGGCAGGCTCGTTCTCTGTTGATACCATTGATCCCGTCATTGAAAGCACATGCAGAAGCTTTGACGTAGATGACCTTGCTGTTTTTGATGAGAACCTTGATTCATGTTCTTCAAGCCGTGTAGCAGGTACAATAAACAAGACAGAGATCCTTCAGAGAGCCTTGAATGGTGAGACTGTCCTTAAGACTGAGAAAATGGGGCAGGATATAAAGATTGTCCGTGCCGTTCCTATCAAGCAGGGATCACGTATTACAGGTGTTCTTGTGGGTATGGCTACAGCTACATCTCAGAAATTTACAGAAAGAATAAAGTCGCTCACAGGATGTGACAATACAATCTTTGACGGAACAACCCGTGCCTATACAACACTTTCCGGCATGCGCGGCTCAGTCATCGCAGATCCAACACCAATCACTCTTGCTGAACAGGGCAAGGATTTTTCCGGTGTTACTACAATCGGCGGCAAGAGATATGTTGTATATTACTTTCCGATGAAAAGCAGCGACGGCAGATTCCTTACAACTCTCTGGCTTGGAAGGGAACTTGGCATCATCGACCATGTTTCTGGAATCATCTTCAAGCCATTGGTAAGTGTCACAGTCCTTCTTGTTCTTGTACTTCTTGCAGTACTCATCGGTATCATCTACATGAGGGTTATCAGACCACTTAAGAGTGTGGGTGGAGCAATGCGCCGCCTTGCTTCCGGAGATGCTGACCTTACAATCCGTCTCCCGGTAAACGGTAATGATGAATTCGCAGACATCTCAAAGAATGTAAATATATTCATCATCATGCTTCAGACAATCGTTGAGGAGCTCAGCAAGGCACAGGAATCTCTTGAAGAGATCGGCCACAGCCTCAGCTCAAACGCACAGCAGTCTGCAAGCGCAACAGCCCAGATCATGGCAAACATCCAGGGGGTAAGAAAGCAGGCAGAAAAGCAGGCGGAAGCTGTAAGCAACACTACAGGAGTTCTTGCAAAGTCTTCTGAAAGCGTCGGTGCCCTTTCTGATCTTGTTGAAAGCCAGACAGCAAGCATCGTTGATTCGTCTGCCGCCATCGAAGAAATGCTTGGCAACATCACATCGGTATCAAATTCTGTTCATAGAATGTCAGACAGTTTCAAGGAGCTTGGTGGTACTGTTTCAGACGGAAAGAGCAAGCTTGCAAATGTAGACAGCAAGGTCAATGAAATCGCTGAACAGTCTAAGATGCTTATCCAGGCAAACCAGATCATCGCACAGATCGCTTCTGAGACAAACCTTCTTGCCATGAATGCTGCCATTGAGGCTGCCCATGCAGGTAAGGCCGGAGAAGGCTTCTCTGTTGTTGCAAATGAAATCCGTAAGCTTGCCGAGACATCAAGCACCCAGTCTAAGAACATCAAGGCTGAGCTTAAGGAAATCTCGTCTTCAATCAAGGACGTTGTTTCTTTGTCAAAAGACAGCCAGTCTGCCTTTGGTCAGATCGTCTCTCATCTTGACTCAACAGATACAATCATCCGTGAGATCGATGGTGCAATGAACGAGCAGGAAGAAGCTTCTCGCCGCATCTTCGATTCCCTCAGCGACATGAGAAACCAGGCTCTTGAAGTAAGTGGAAAGTCAAAGGAAGTAAACGAAGGTATCGGTTCCGTATCAAACGATATGGCCAGTGTATCCCAGATTTCTTCTACTATCCTTGGAAGTATGGATGAGATGACTGCCGGAGCTCAGGAAATCAGCACTGCATCACAGAGCGTTGCAGACCATGCCGTTGATACACAGCAGAACATCAACGATATGCAGTCAAAACTCGGCAAATTCAAGTACTAACGAAGGCTTGCTGCTATATCTTTTGCGGTTCCAGCCGGAACCCTCAGGACCCACGTCTCCTTTGGAGGCGTGCATCCTTTTATCAAGGCCGGGTTCAGGTGGGTGAGAGTTTCTATCTCACAACCTGATTTCTCGGCTATTTTTTCAAGACTTATCTTTCCGGTGATCTTTACCTTTCCGAATTTTTCCGTCTTAAGTGTTTCCACTGTTTTGTCAGCGATGCCTATGTCTAGGAATCCGTAGTATTCGGCGTTTTCCACAACCTCGGTGATCGCGATCAGTTTAGGTACGTACATGGCTGCCTGTTCCGAAAGAAGCTCAAGGTCCGCGAGCATCCAGAAGTCAGCCTTACTCTGCTTTTTTATTCTTTTGATGGCACCTGCTCCCATGTTGTAGGCGGCAAGGGCCAGCTCCCAGTCTCCAAACATTTTGTAGTTGTCCGAAAGCTTTGAAAGGGCGGCGTCTGTCTCGATCCACGGATCAAGGCGCTCATCATACCATTCGTTTTTCTTCAGGAAAGGTTCCATGCTGTTTTCCATGAACTGCCACATTCCCGTTGCCCCGGAAACCGACACGGCATTTGTCTTGTATTCTGATTCGACTATTGGAAGGTACTGCAGGAACATAGGCAGCTTTCGTTTTTCAAGCTGTTCCCTTACGTAACATCTGTATTCCGCCGAATCCATGAGTATCTTTGACAGTCTTTTCCTGCCTTCATCGGAAAGATAGAAATCAAGGAATTTCTTAGTGCGCTCATGGTCCAGACCTGAAAGTCCTATATCCTTGCGGACAGGATCAGGGATGGTATAGGGCTGCATTTCTTTTCTTGGACTGCCACCGTTCTTTTCAATCTGTGTCCTAAGTTCCTCAAGACGGCGGATTTCATCCAGGTCTGCAAGGCTGCTGCAGTCGACGGTTATTTCGCTGCTTGCCAAGGTAAAGTCGGCGACCGGTTCCGCAAAGAGGAGTACTGCAGAAAATGCGCTCAATGCAAGAGGAGTTTTTTTCATCAGAGCTTTTCACCGTAGTAGATGCCGGCCCATTCCCAACGGCCGTGGATCTCAGGGTCTGCAGGGAAGTTTACCTTTCTGAAGTACAGGTACCAGACATTTACGTAGTTGCTCCATCCTGTTGTCCTGAGATAGGCTTCTGTAGGTGATGAAGAAGGGTCAAGGTCCGCGCTGTAACGGATTCTGTTTCCGCGCATGAAGGAACGCATTGAAAAGCTTTCCTGGGCGTTGACGTCGGTTTCAACCTGGCGCCATGACATGGCAAAGAAGTTGACCTTTGACTTGTATTTGTCCAGGGCCCTGTAGTTGTAGCTGGAGATACCTTTCTTGACTGCGTCCACCAGTGCGTCCAGACTCTCGAAGGTCCAGTCCTTTGACGAGTTTGAGAAGTCGATGAGCTGCTTTGTGCTCAGGTATGCGTTTGGATAGCCTGAAATCTGAAGGGTGCTTGCGTCATCCTGATCCAGGTACTGTGTGAAGGAACGGATGGCCTGCTTCCATTCGCCTTCCTTTTCGTATTCAAGGGCAAGACGGTAGAAAAGTTCCGTTGTGCTCACGTTGTTGGGGAATCTTGTGATGAGCTGGTTGAAGTAGGTGATTCTGTTTGCCGGGCTTTCGCTGATCTGGATCAAATGCTGAAGGCAGATGAAATGGATGGATTTGCCCTGGACCATCAGGTCGTTGTAGTTGTTTATTATGCGCTCAAAGTAGTATTCAGCGACAGGTTCCGCGTCGTTCTCAAGGTATGCATAGGCTGTCATCAGGAGCCAGTAGGCGTTGTACTGGTCTTCCGCATGTTTTTCTACCCAGTCTGTAAGGAAGCATATGAGGGAATTGTAGTCCTTTACGGAAAGCATGTTGTTTGCGATTCTGTTTACGACGGCATATCGGGTCTCGCTTGTAAGGTCGTTCTTTCCCAACAGGTTCTCAAGCTGAGCCTGTGTGGTCCTGTAGGATTTGGTGTATGCGCCAGGAAGAATGGAACCTCTGGCGGTGCGTCCGCAGCCTAGGATGACTGTAATAAATGCAAGAATAAACAGCGAATTCCCGAATTTTTTAAACATGTGGTAGATTTTAGCATACAATTATTGTATTGTAAACGAATGGATAAACTGAAGGAAAACAAGAAAACAACTCCAGCAAACCTTAAAAAGCAGGGATTCCTCCTTGTCTTTGGCCTGACACTTCTTGTGGACGGTTTCGTGATCTGTTTCGTCAATTTTGGCATCCTTCCAGTGTCGCTCAAGCAGATCTGGCCGTTTTTCGTCATCTTTTTTGGCATAACATTCCTTTTTTCGGATCTGTTCATTTTTGGAAGGCTAAGGACCGCGATTCTGTTTCCTTCCATAATGCTCATAATTCTTGGAGCCGTGTTTTTGGTTTTTTCCACTGATGTTTTTCAGCTTTCTTTCCGTAAATTTATATCGGTGTCGTGGCCTATAGTCCTTGTTGTTTTTGGAATCGTACTGCTTTCTGTATACGGAATCCAGCGTCTCAACAACAAGCAGTTTCCTTATATGCAGGATGACACATTGGAAGAAGACAGCTACTAGGGGATCCCTTCTTTGGATTTTAAGGTAATGTGCCGTGGTGGTGCAGCCGCCATTGCATTTTCGATATTCTCATTTTTCTCATGCTCCAGCACACCAAAGGCCCAGCCGCAGGAATCAGGTGCCGATGTGGATGTCAGCTCCCAGTCTGCCGTTACGGTGACCCCAAAGAAAAAAGAAATTTCCTCTACGATAAAAAAAGAAGACTATGACGCCATAGAGACCGGTTCACCACAGAGCCTGAAATCGGCCTACAACAGCCTTCATAAAAGCGTGGATTCCGACTATTCCAACGAGGAAAGATCCATGGTCTTTGTCATCTGTTCCATAATGGACATGGCATGGCCTTCTGAATCCGGCAATTATGTTCCGCCTGTAATAAAAATTCCCGACCAGTACACAGGCGCCATTGAAAGTGCCCGCAGGGGTATATACGACCTGAGCACCGGGGGGTCCGACTTTCTCTCTGCCGTCCTTCCTTCGCTTGCCTTGCTTTCTTCCAATAATATGGAGGAATACTACAAGCTGTCCGAAGAATCCCTTTCCAAAGCCCTTGAAATGCGGCCTGATTCCGTGCTTGCAAACTATCTCATGGGAATCCTATGTCTTAAGACGGAACGCCCTCAGGATGCCCTCAAGTACCTGAATACGGCGAACGGCAAATTCTCATCGGGTACAAGGGAAATACTTTTTGCCATTTCAGAAGCCTGCTTCAAGACCGACAACGCCGAGCTTGCCCTTACCATAGGAGAGCAGCTTCTCATGACCAATCCTCAGGACACCGCCGTGCTCAACCTTTGCTCAAAGGCTTCCTATGCTCTTGGTGATTTTGACAAGACGGAATCATACATCGTCCGCCTGCTTCTCCTTGAGCCGGATAATACCGACTATGTCCTTTTCAGGGCCCACATCCTCATGCAGAAACAGGACTTCATCCGTGCCTCGTCACTTCTTGATGTCTGTGCCCGTAAGAATCAGACCAACAAGGAATACTATCTTCTCAGGACAAGGCTTCAGTGCGACTGGAACAAAAACTATACGGCAGCTGCTGAAACCATATCAAAGGCATGCGAACTTTATCCTGACGACCTTGATACCATGCTTCTTGCGGCTGAGATTTCTTCACTGACAGGAAAGCCTGTGAATGGAAAGACGGCCATGGAGATAGCAAGGGCTGCCCTTGATAAGGACGGCAGCAACGTAAAGGCCCGTGAGATCTGCATCCTTGAGATGTTCCGCAACCGTGAATACCAGCAGGCCTATGCCATGAGCAGTCCTATGGTGGCTGATCCAAAATCGCAGAAGTCCGTGCTCTATACGCATATCGACATATGTCTTGCCTTGAGGAAAACAACGGAGGCAAACAACATTGCGGGGCGCCTTTACAAGGAGACTCCTGATGACGAGGAAGCCCAGATGGCCTACATCAAGGTTCTTGCGGCTACAGGACAGGTGTCGACGGCAAGCCAGATAATCGGCCGTCTTCTTCCTGATGCAAACACAAAGATGAAGAGTTTCCTCTATTACGAAAGAAGCTTCCTCCAGTCGTCGGAGGATCAGGTTCTTGCTGACCTGCGTTCAAGCCTTACTGCAAACCCAAGAAACAAGGATTCCCTTTACCGTCTCTATCAGATCTACTACAACAAGAAGGACTGGAGACGCGCACAGTATTACCTTAAGCAGGTTGTTGCCCTTGATCCTGCAAACAGCGTCTATGTTCGCCAGAATTCAGAGCTGGACAAGCTTCTCAAGCGCTGATATTCCGTAGTTCCTCCATTTCTGTCGCCTTTTGTATCAAAATTATTCTTGAATTTGCTCAAAAATCATGCTATCGTATGATACTATTTTAAATAAATAATATAAAAGGTAGGAATTTTTATGTTCAACGCACTTTTATTGCAGGCAGCAGCTCAGCCAGGTCCAGGTGGATTCGGCATGCTCATGCCATTGGTACTTATTGTCGGAATCATGTACCTCTTCATGATTCGCCCACAGCAGAAGAAGCAGAAAGAGACACAGAAGATGCTCGATGCACTCAAGAAGGGTGACAAGGTTATCACTATCGGTGGTATCCACGGAACTGTAGCATCTACAAAGGAAAATACAGTAATCGTTAAGGTTGATGACAACACAAAGATCGAATTCAACCGCACAGCTATTGCTACAGTTGTTGTAGACAAGCCTGCAGCTGAAGAAAAACCTGCAAAAAAATCGCTTTTCGGCAGAAAGGCAAAAAATACTGAAGAAGCTCCAGCTGCTTCAGAATCTGAGGAAAAATAAAAATGAACAAGAAAAGTCGCTTAGTTGTCATACTTGCTGTGCTCGCAGTGTGCTTTGCATTCCTGTGGCCAACAATCAGCTGGTATGCACGTACTCCAAAAGAAGACCAGGGGCTTGCATTGAGCTCACTTGAAAGCATCAAGGACTACTCAAGCTTCAAGGCTGCTTCTGATGTCAAGGCAATGGTTGCTGCTGTAAAGGCAGATCCAGAAACACTTGTTGCTGAAAACCAGGCATGGATGAAGGAACAGGTAAAGAAGAACTACAAGCTTGAAGGAAAGGTTTATTCTGAACCACTCAAGCTCAATGATGCACTCAATTCTTTCGCATCAAAGTCAGAGCTTGTAAATTTCATCGAAGGCGTTTACCGCAAGCGCATCCTAAAGAACAAGGATTACTACAAGAACTCAGTAAAGCTTGGTCTTGACCTTTCAGGCGGTATGAACGTTATCGTAAAGGCTGACCTTGATGCAGTTATCGCAAACCAGGGTGACAATCCTTATGTTGAAGAGACACTCAAGGCTGAAGCTATGGCTCAGGCTGTTGAGACACTCACAAGCCGCATCGACCGCTTTGGTCTTTCTTCTCCTACAATCAGACAGCAGGGTGAAGACCGCATCTACATCGAACTTCCAGGTTCGGCAGAAGCAGACCAGATCAACTCCATCATCCAGGGTCGCGGTATCCTCAACTTCCGTCTTGTAGACAATGAAGCAACAAACAGCTTCACAACATATTACTACAGCCACATGGACAGCACTTTCGACAGCAAGGGCCGTCTCATCGACGCTAGCGTAATTCCAGAAGACTGCGAAGTAATGGGATATTACTCTACAGACGCTTATGGTCTTGACCAGAGAGAAGGTTACCTTGTTGTAAAGAAGGAAATCGCTCTTGACGGTAA
>JAGHUO010000045.1 GCA_018064785.1 Candidatus Treponema equi | reverse complement strand
CGCCGCAACCACTTCCACCACTGTACACGTGGTCTCTGGCTTGACTGGCAGGCACAGGGTACACGCGTAAGCCAGAACCTGTTCCACGACAACACTCTTGCACGCGATTACCTTCTTACAAAGGACAACCTTGACCTTTCATTCGGCGAAGACATCTTCATCGAAGTTAGCCACGGCCCAACCCTTTTGGACAACAACATTTTCCTTTCGGATGCAAACCTCAAGCTTCCTACACAGGGACTTGCCATGGTACACAACTTCTTTGCAGGATCATGGACAGCAGTTGGACACGGTGTTCTCAACGGAGCACTTACAGAAAAGAGACAGAATCAGGCAGTTCGCTATACTCCATACCATGTTCCACACAGAACAGAAATCATGGGCTTCATGAGCATCCTTCACGGTGATTGCCGCATCTACAACAATGTCTTCATGCAGCAGCCTATGCGTCCAGGCCTCAAGGAAATGTCAAAGATGATGAGCGACAACGAGTGGACAGACGGAAACCTCATCGCAGGTACACACACATACGACATGTGTCCAACCTACGAGGAATGGGTAAAGCAGTTTGACGGTTACTGTGGTCTCGGAAGTGCACCAAGCGACAGATACTACAACCCTCTTCCAGTTTGGGCAAAGGGCAACTGGTACTTCAACGGTGCAAAGCCTACAAAGAATGAAAAAGATCCTGTAGTAGACAAGACAAACGAAGTAACTTATTCCCTTGAAGAGAAGAACGGAAAGTGGACATTCAAGACAAATGCCTTTGACTTCATCAAGGACAGCAAGTGCGGAATCATCAGCACTGAAATCCTTGGAGAGGCTTTCGAAAGCGAACAGAAGTTTGAAAATCCAGATGGAAGCGAAATCATTTTCGACACAGACATGTTCGGAAACAAGCGTGATGCAAATCCTCTTCCAGGACCATTCGCATCTGTAAAGAAAAACTTCAAGGTTGAATTCTAACCCCAGTTGAGAAACATAGGGGATTCAGATTTTTCTGGATCCCCTTTTTCTTTTTCTGACCATTAAAGAATACCATATGATGACACTATGCCAGATTTTCTATAGACTAAATTGTCTGAAAATTGATCAGATTTAGATAAATGAGAGGGAATCATGGATGACTCGTTGAAAAACAAAACAGCTTTGATAACAGGTGCCTCTTCCGGAATTGGATATGAAACTGCGATCCTGCTTAAAGAACTTGGAATGAAAGTTTATGGAGCCGCAAGAAGAACGGAACGAATGGCGGAACTTGAAAAGCACGGAATAAACGTTCTGCCACTGGATCTTACAGACAGAGCATCCATAAAAAGCTGTGTGGAAACAATCCTCTCAAAAGAAGGTTCCGTCGATGTTCTTGTAAACAACGCAGGATACGGAAGCTACGGGGCAATTGAAACCGTTCCCCTTGAAGAAGCAAAAAGACAGTTTGACGTAAACATTTTTGGGCTTGCAGAGCTGACGAAGCTTGTGCTTCCTTCCATGCGCAAAAACAGGTTTGGGAAAATCGTAAACATTTCATCCATGGCCGGAAAATTCGCAGCTCCATTTGGAGGCTGGTACCACGCAACAAAATACGCCCTTGAAGCACTGAGTGATGCCATGAGGCTTGAGGTAAAGCCTTTTGGTGTAGATGTTATCCTCATCGAGCCGGGTATGATTCAGACTGAATGGGGACTGATCGCAAGCGAAAACCTGAGGAAGCAATCGGAAGATTCAGATTACAACATCAATGCTGTAAATACAGCAACCTATCTTGAAAAGCATTACAAATACGGTAAGCTTACCCCACCGGTAAAAATCGCAAAGGTTATCTTAAAGGCTGTCTGTTCAAAGCATCCAAAACAGAGATATGTAAAAGGCTATATGTCAAAAACATTCATCTCCATAAAAAAGATACTTACAGATTCAATGTTTGACATGACTGTAAAGATCGCATTGAAGCTAAAGAAAAAGCTATAGAATGGTTTAAGTCCATGAAGCCTTAGGTTTGAAACCTGACAGCCTCATGGACTATTTTTTTATCCGGCAAAATTTTCTGTCATTTTTTCTTCAGTGATATTCTGCATTGCATAGCTGTATATCGACTTTGCCACGTCAAATATAGGCTTTTTTACATTCAGTCCCATGGTAACAGCAAAATCGACAGAAGCCTTTACAGCCTTTGGATTCCACAAAGAAGCATAAGCCAGATCAACGAAAACAGCCTGCTCAGATGATGCGATGGCCTTAATGTGATTGTTCATTTCAGAAATCAATGTCCTGTTTTCAGGGTTGGCGATAGAGACAAGAGCAATACGGCAGTTCTTGTTTACCATCTTGATTGTGGAAACAAGTCCAAGATAAAGGCTGTCGAATTCAGAAGGATTCAGTTTGAACAGATCCTGATCTTCATATCCAAGATGAAGGATGGCACCTTCACAATCAATGTCCTTGATGTTCTTTACAAAATAATCCTTTGCGGTTCTGAGCGAAAGTCCGTTATTGCTTTTGTTAAGGATATGGAAATCAAACTCAAATTCGTTCTCAATCTGTTTTACTGGAATCGACCTGTCAAAAGTTCCGCCTAAAAGAGTGATGCTGTAGTTTTTCTCAATATTCGAAGGTACATTACGAGGAATGTAGTCGTAGTCTTCAACGCTTGTGAAAGTAAAATTTTCTTTCTGGGGCATAACTCTGCTTACATTGAATCTGTTCATCGATTTCTTCTCATTCTCTACATCCAGAGCCTTGTTTCTGAAATAAACGCCGACATTTGCAAGAACAATGGCAAGATTCATGAAGTAGACAGCAAGAACATAGTTGAACTGATGGGAGATAAGCTTTGCGATGATTCCTGCGACATAACCAGTGATGATGAGACAGATGAATGCAAGGCTTGTACTTTTTGCAGTCCTTGCCCTATAAGCCTTTACAACATTGATCGGCCAGGAAAATCCGAAACATACAAGCATTGTTGCTTCAAAAAGATGTGCTAAATTCATTTTATACCTCGCTTTGTTTTTAGTGCTCCCTGTGGAAGCTGTTCCGTATGATACACCTAAGAAAAAACAAATCAATTTTTCGAAACTATTTAAATCAAAGTATTTTATTCACGATGTTTTTTTTACTTTCATAAGTCCGTGAAAAGTTTCATATGTGATAAACTTTTTTCCAATGAATGAGAAGAAAAACCACAGAAACACAAAGGGAAATCTTACAAGGCTAAGAAAAATAATCACAAGAACACAGATGGCACTAATCATCATCATCACATTATTTTTAAGTGCCGGAGGACTTCTTATCAACATAAGTTCAAATGACAAGTCCTTCAACCAGAACCTGCGCAACACTTCAGCCCTTGTTTCACGACTCTATGGTTTTACACGGGGGCTTTCTCAACAAGACCTTTGCGCATACTTTGACGGTGTAGCCCATGACCTTCCTGAAGTAGACATATTTTCAATTGTGGACAAGAACAACATTCGTCTATACCATACCCACCATCAACTTATCAACACACTATATGATGGAACCCATCCAGATTTCTCTAAAGCATCATCCAACTACTTCACGGAAGATTCCAACGGACCGTCAGGACCTCAGAGACGAACATATTCCGCATTCTACGATGAAGAAGGAAACTACGAAGGTTTCATAATGACAATCAGGCTCAAGACTTCTATGCGGACAGTAACAAAACACACAGTCCTTTTATTTGTTCTGGTAACCATAGCAGCAATAATGATTGAGCTGGCCATCTGTGCGAAATTGTCTCATGAGATAGAAAAATCTTTCATCGATTTTACAGAAGACTTTGAAGGCACAAAATTCCTGGTGGATTCAATGAGGGCAAACAATCATGATTTCACCAACAAGCTTCATGTAATCCTAGGACTCATAGAAATCGGTCAATACAAACAGGCACAGAACTACATTCAGAACATTTCAATAATTCAAAGGGAGACTGTGACATTTGTAATGCACAACATAGAAAATCCTTCCCTGGCTGCCCTTCTGATCGGAAAAATCGCACGTGCAAGTGAATGCAATGTAAAATTCCTTCTACAGGAAAATTCCCGTTACCGTCAGGAAGACATAGACATTCCTTCCGAAGCTCTTGTCACAATCACTGGAAATCTAATAGACAATGCCCTTGACTCAATGAACAACTCAAACAACAAGACCAGAGAACTTTCAGTCGGCATTTTTACAACTCCTGCAAAGCTGCTTATTCTTGTTCAGGACTCAGGCACAGGAATTGCTGAAGGATTCAAGGAGAAAATTTTCGACAACGGATTTTCAACAAAAGGAACGGGACGAGGAGTAGGTCTTTTCCACACAAAACAACTGATAGAAAGTCTAGGCGGTGAGATTATTGTTGAATCAGAGGTTGGAAAAGGATCATGTTTTACGGTAAAATTGAACAAATGATTTCTGGAGAAACATCATAATGACTTATAAGGTATTGATTGTAGAAGACGACCCTATGGTCGCAATAATCAACGAACAATATGTGAAACGCAACAAGAACTTTTCAGTCAGTTCAATCTGTAAAAACGGAGAAGAAGCCCTTGCTTTCCTGGAAAACAACAAAGCAGACCTTATTGTCCTTGATGTTTTCATGCCTGTAATGGACGGTGTAGAAACCTTGAAGCAGATCAGAGAAAAAAAGATCTCCTCAGAAGTCATAATGGTCACTGCAGCAAATGATACAAACACCATTGAACGCACCATGCACCTTGGAGTCTTGGACTACCTAATAAAGCCATTCACCATGGAACGCTTCCTTGTGGCCCTTGAAAAATTCCTTTCACAGACAAAAACATTGAAACAGAATTCGATTCTAGACCAGAACAGCATAGACAGATTGATGACCGCAGGAACAGATTCAAAAGACTACCAGCAGAAAACCATATATCCAAAGGGAATAAACAGAAAGACTCTTTCCACAATAACGGAGTATTTCTATGAAAACTCAGGATGGCAGACCGTTGATATGATTGCGGAAAAACTGAAAATCTCAGTTGTCACCATCAGGCACTACATGAATTATCTTGTACAGCAAAAAGAAATTGTGGAAGACATAAACTATGAAACTGGTGGACGCCCTTCCATGCTCTATAAAAAAGCAGGCCAATAATCAAAAGATCATTGGCCTGAATTCAACTAAATATGATCAAAAACTAGTCTTCCTTTCCGATGAAGTCCATGACTTCTTCTGCTGTCTTTTCATCATCAAGACATCGTGCTGCAGTGTTGATCTTTGCACGGATCATAAGTGCCTGGGCAGTCTTCTCATCTACACCGCGACTCTGCATGTAGAAAAGGATTTCCTTCCCAAGACGTCCGATGGAAGCACCGTGGCGTCCTTCGACAGCTTCTTCATCACAGAGAATTACAGGAAGGCTTTTGTTTACAACCTTTGGATCAAGGAGAAGAACATTTTCCTGTTCATCGCCCTTGCTTTCCGCACATCCATTCTTGAAGTCTATTGTTCCGCGCCAGGTCTTCTTTCCTGTTCCGTCTACGACACCATCCACTGACATTGTACTTTCAGTCTCACGACCTGTATGAAGTGATACATAGTTCACGTCAAGGCTTTCCTTGTCATTTACAAGGTATGCATTGTGTCCATTGAACTTTGACTTGTAGCCTTCAAGAAGGTTATGGTTACCCCAGATGTTGTCCTTGCCTCCAAGGATGATTTCAGTTGTTTCAACTGTGGCATTGTCCGCTGCCTTGCTTCCAAAGGAAACAAAAGTCTTAGCAGATTTTCCGCAGAGGTTTACAAGACCAACACGGACAACCGCATTCTCATCGGCAATCACACGAATTCTTGCACCCAAAGTATTTTCAAAATCCTCCGAAGACTTGAACACAACCATGAAGTTGCTTTCACTGCCGGATTCAGCCTTGATCTGGATTTCATCAAGAGTGCTTTCTTTGTCTGCGTTGTATTCAATGCGGACTGTATCTGCCTTCTTTCCTGCAGCAACAGAAAATCTTCTAGCCTTGAGCTTAAGGCCGTCAAAAGCTGCATCGAATTCAGCGCCCATGCCTGTTGCAATTGAAGAAAAGCACTGACAGCCGTCAGAAAGAGCGACACCTTCTGAAAGAGAAACAGCAGCCTCGCACTGAAGACCTTCAAGACCATCTATTTCTGTATTGTTTATCTTAAGAAAGTTCCATGTCAAAGATGGAAAGTTATTTGCTTTCATAATCACCCCTGCCCCTTCATTTCAAGCTGAATCAAGTTGTTCATCTCAACGGCATATTCAAGAGGAAGTTCCTTGCTGACAGGATTTGCAAAACCA
>JAGHUO010000165.1 GCA_018064785.1 Candidatus Treponema equi | reverse complement strand
ATTCAGACCAGTTGCCTTCAAACCAGCGAACTTCCGAATTGTTTTCGTATGCAAGAATATGTGTACAGATACGGTCAAGGAAGTAGCGGTCATGGCTGATTACCATTACACAGCCTGCAAAGCTGTGGATCGCCTCTTCCAAAGAACGTGTCGTAGCGATATCAAGGTCATTTGTAGGTTCGTCAAGGAGAAGAACATTTCCTGCTTCCTTGAACATCATGCCCATGTTGAGGCGGTTCTTTTCACCACCGGAAAGGACGCTAATCTTCTTGTTCTGTTCAGCACCGTTGAAATTGAACCATGAGCAATATGCGTGTGAGTTGACTTCGCGGAGCATTCCGTTTACAGGCTTGCCCTTTTCATCGACTGCACCCAGCTTGATCAGATCAAGGCCATCAGAAAGCATTTCATAGACAGTCTTGTTGTCGTCAAGCTTGCTTCTCATCTGGTCAACATAGACAAGCTTTACTGTCTCACCGATCTTAAATGAACCGCTGTCCGGCTTTTCTCCGTTTGCGTTGTCACCATAGGCATCGGCAAGCATCTTGAAAAGTGTTGTCTTACCTGCACCGTTAGGACCAACGATACCTACGACTGCACCTGCTGGAACTGCGAAATCAAGGTTCTCAAAAAGAAGCTTGTCGCCGTAGGACTTTGTAAGTCCGTGCGCTTCGATTACCAGAGATCCAAGACGTGGACCTGCAGGAATTGAAATCTGTGTATCCTTAAGCTGAACGCGCTTGTTTTCTTCCGCAAGAAGCTGTTCGTACTTTGTGATGTGTTCCTTGTGCTTTGCCTGGCGTCCCTTTGCACCGGCGTGGATCCATTCCAACTCTTCCTGCATTTCGCGATGGCGCTGGGATGCCTGCTTTTCTTCAAGGGCCATTCTCTTTTCTTTTGCTTCAAGCCATTCAGTGTAGTTACCCTTGAATGGATAGCCTTCACCACGGTCCATCTCAAGAATCCAGCCTGCAACATTGTCAAGGAAGTAGCGGTCATGTGTGATGGCGATGATTGTTCCCTTGTAGTCGCGAAGATGGCGTTCAAGCCATGCGATTGTTTCTGCATCAAGGTGGTTTGTAGGTTCGTCAAGAAGAAGAATGTCCGGCTGCTGCAAAAGAAGGCGGCACAAGGCAACGCGACGGCGTTCACCACCGGAAAGAACATCAACAACCTGGTCTGCAGGAGGACAACGGAGGGCATCCATAGCAAGCTCAAGATTTGCATCAAGGTTCCATGCATCGGCGGCATCAAGCTTTTCCTGAAGTTCAGCCTGACGTGCACAAAGCTTGTCAAAGTCTGCATCAGGATCACCGAATGCTTCATTTACTTTATCAAATTCAGCAAGAAGGTCTGTAATTGGCTTTACGCCTTCCTTTACGATTTCCATTACTGTCTTTCCAGGTTCAAGATATGGCTCCTGCTCAAGGTATCCCATTGTAAATCCTGGAAGAAGCTGTGTCTCACCTGTATAGTCTGTATCGCGACCTGCAAGAATCTTAAAGAGAGAAGATTTACCTGCACCGTTTTCACCGATGACACCGATTTTTGCACCGTAGTAGTAAGAGATGCTGATGTCCTTCAATACAACTTTTGTTCCGTATGCTCGCGAAACACGATCCATTGTGTAAATGATTTTCTTGTCGTCAACTGTCTTAGCCATACAACAAATTATACAGAAAAAATCTACTTTTTTAAAGTTGGGATTTTATGTTATACTAGCGGCATGAAAAAACAAGGTCCTGGTTTTAACCCTGAAGAAATAATTTTTTGTCCCACAAGCCTTTGCAACCTCAAATGCGCCCATTGCTTTGTCGACCAGAAGAATTCAAGGCTGAACCTGAACGACGCCCTTGCTTTCCTTGATGACTGCCTGGGCCACCTGTCAGACTTCAAGATCGGATTTTCCGGCGGAGAGCCTTTCCTTGCCCTGGACTTTGTTAATGCGGTCTGCAAAAAGGCCTTTGACGCAGGACTCATGTTCGACCGGCTTATGACCAACGGAGTCTGGTGGAACAACGAGGACGACCTTGCAGAATGCCTGGCTTCCGTAAGGGACGCCGGATTTGACGGCAAGATCGGACTCAGCTTTGACGTATTCCACGGGCAGCCCATTGATAAGATATGTACTTTCATCGCTGCCTGCCACAAAATATTCTCCGACAACAACTGCGTTGAGATTCTCAGCGTAATTGACGCAAGAGATTCTGAAGGTGATTCCGCCTGGTTTGAAAATCAAATGGAAGAAATTAAAAAAAGGCTTAATCTTGAATGGATAACCTATTATCGTTTTCCACAGAGCTTCGTTCCATCAGAAAACATCACCCTTGAAGACAAAAAATGGTTTACGGAAGACTACTGTCAGAGCACTGGAAATGTTTTCTATATACATGCAGACGGAGCCGTTGCACCATGCTGCGGTTTTGCAAATGAAAGGCCAGAACTTTTCATCGGAACAATAAAAGACAGTTTTGAGACTCTCATGAAAAACGCACAGAGCTGCAAAATGGTCGGACTTTGCTATGAAAAAGGTATCCTTGAAAAAGCAAAGGAACTCCAAAAGGCCAAACTTCTGCCAAAAGGAAAATGCGACGACATGTGCCAGTTATGCTACTGGATGTGTCAGCACATGGATGAACTCTGAGGTTGTCATGACAGAAAAAAAACGTGCGGAAAGAAACAGGACCCTTACGATTTCCGAAAATGAAATTCCGGAACTGATGAAAAACATCTCATCCCTTGAAGATTTAAAAAAGAACTCTGTATACGAAAACAAGATTTTCAACTGCGATGTTCTGGAAGCACTTTCAAGCCTGCCTGATGAAATGGCAGACCTGATGATAATCGATCCGCCATATAACCTTTCAAAAAATTTTGGCGGCAAAAAATTCAACGCCATGAATGACCAGGACTACGAGACCTACGTTGATTCCTGGCTGGGAATGGCATGCAGAAAATTGAAGAAAAATGGATCTCTATACCTCTGTGGAGACTGGAAGTGCACTTCTGTGCTCCAGCGTTGCCTTGAGAAGCACCTTACGATAATGAACAGGATTACATGGCAGCGTGAAAAAGGCCGTGGCGCAAAAAGCAACTGGAAAAATGGAATGGAAGATATCTGGTTTGCCGTCAAGGATCCTGACGACTACTATTTTGACATCGAATCCGTAAAGCAAAAAAGAAAGGTCATCGCACCTTACAAAGAAAACGGAAAACCAAAGGACTGGCAGGAAACCGACGATGGAAATTTCCGCCTTACATATCCTTCGAATTTCTGGGATGACATAAGCATTCCTTTCTGGTCCATGCCTGAAAACACGGACCACCCGACGCAGAAGCCGGAAAAGCTTTATGCAAAACTTATTCTTGCCTCATGCAAAGAAGGCGGACTTGTACTTGATCCATTTCTTGGAAGCGGAACAGCCGCAGTCACCGCAAAGAAGCTTGGACGTCGTTACTGCGGCATTGAGCTTAGCAAGGAATACTGTCTGTATTCCGCAAAACGACTTCTACTTGCTGATGAAAACAAAAGCATCCAGGGATACAGCGACGGAGTTTTCTGGGAACGCAATTCGGCGCCTGCAGGCAACAGCGGCAAATGCAAACCATCGCAGGGTGAACTTTTCTAATGTCAAAACTTACGCTCAACAGATATCTGCACAATACTTTCAGCTGCAAAGTCTATAAGATTTCATTAAGTACAGGAAGCACTTGCCCAAACCGCGACGGAAAAATTTCCACAGGGGGATGCACTTTCTGTTCCGCTGGGGGGTCAGGAGAATTCGGGCAGACAGAGGGAAGCATAGAAAAGCAAATTGAAAACGCCGTTGAAAAGATCTCATCAAAACTGCCTAAAACCAAAGCTGTAAAATTCATCGCCTACTTCCAGTCTTTCACAAACACCTACGAGACAAAAGAAAATACATTCCAGAAGCTTACAGAAATTTTTCAAAAAGCCCATTCCGACAAAAGAATATCAGCCCTTTCCATAGGCACAAGACCTGACTGCCTGAGCGACAGGATGATAGATTTTCTTTCAGAACTCAACAGAACAAAACCCGTGTGGGTGGAACTTGGGCTTCAGACAATTCATGAAACAACCGCACAGAGAATAAA
>JAGHUO010000010.1 GCA_018064785.1 Candidatus Treponema equi | reverse complement strand
ACTCACTTGTTTCTTCAGGAACAACTTCAAAGCAGCTGGACAAGGAAAAGGACGCAAAGCCTATCGCTTACGGTGGAATGCTTCTTGAATGCGTTCTTGCAGTACTTACACTCTGTGCTATCGCTTATGCCCGCCAGACAGGACACACAAAGGGTGCAACAGATATTTTTGCAGGCGGAATTTCTGCAATGTGTGCAAAGATTCCTGGATGTGCAGGTCTTGAAAACATCCTCTACACACTGCTCGTTCTTACATACTCTGCATTCTGTCTTACATCCCTTGATACAGCAACTCGTCTTGCACGCTTCATGTTCCAGGAATTCTGGCTTGAACCAGGTCAGACAACAAAGGATATCACCAGCGGCTGGAAGAAAGTTATGGTCAACCCAATTTTTGCAACAGTTCTTACTGTAGTGCTTGGTGTTGCACTCGGCCTCACAGGCTGGCAGAAAATCTGGGGACTCTTCGGAGCTTCAAACCAGCTTCTTGCAGGTATCGGTCTCCTTGCAGTTGCAACATGGCTTGGAAACATTGGAAAGAACAACAAGATGTTCCTTGCTCCTATGGCATTCATGGTTGTTGTAACAATCTCTTCACTTGCAATCACATTGATTGGACAGGTAAAGGTTATTTCAGCAGCCAAGGCAGCAGGCAACTCAGCAGACTGGGGTCCATATGCTCAGGTTATCCTTGCAGCATTCATGATCGTTCTTTCTGTAATCCTCGTAATTGAAGGCGTTACAACACTTGCAAAGAAAAAGGCAAATGCATAATTTGATCCTTTAGCATGAAAAAGCCCCTGGAGCACTCCAGGGGCTTTTCTGTTACAAAACTTCCACCAGCTTCTTCTTGTTCCACTCTTTCTGAAGATTTGTGGCATCTTTGATCGTAAGGAATTTTGCAAACATTGGATTCATCATGGTGAAAATTTGCGACAAGGTAATTTTTTCATCACTTGTAAATGAACCCAGAACATAGTCGGCAACATTTCCGTTGGCAGGCTTTCCAACACCGATGCGGATTCTCCAGAAATCTGGTGTTCCAAAAGTTTCCTTTGTTGAACGAAGTCCGTTGTGACCGCCAAGACCTCCAGACCATTTAAGGCCTACAGTACCCAAAGGAAGTTCGATCTCATCGTGAACGACAAGTACATCGCTTGCAGGGATCTTGAAAAATCGTGCAGCTTCACCAATTGCCTGACCGCTCAAATTCATGTAGGTCATTGGCTTTATGAAATAGATTTTCTTTGGCGCGCAGTCGGGAATCGGAAGAGTTCCGTTGTCCCTTTCCTTGATAAGCCCGGCATCCTTAAGCCAGGTTGCAAAAACATCATAGTCAACGCAGCAGAAATCCGCCTTGTATTTTGACTGCCATGAAATCTTATCTGCAAAAGGCAATGCAGCTTCAAAAAGCCATCCCGCATTGTGCCTTGTATCTTCGTATTCCTTTCCGTAATTTCCCAAAAAAGCAACTAACTGAATCATGGTAACAGTTTAATGATTACAAATGGAAATTTCAATTTTCCAGCGTTGATGGGTCTCTTCTTTTGATTTACAATGGATTCCGTATACGGAGTTAAAAAATGAAAAAGCATTTACTATTCATCCTTGCCACTTCAATCGCATTGATCAGCTGCAGCAAAAATAAAGAACCTCAAAATTATCTTGGCACTGAAGGTTGGCTTCAGAATGAAATTGAACCACCACAGGAAACTCCCGTTGAGCATTCTTATTACTATGTAAATACTTTGGACGGCGTTAATGTCCGTGACATTCCTGGTGGAAACAAAATCGCAAGGCTTCCCTTCGATGAAAAAGTCAGATTTCTTGAAAATGGAAAATATGAAGAAATTGACGGCTACCATAAGAACTGGATAAAAATCCGTACTGATGCAGGGGCTGAAGGATATGTCTACGGAGCATATCTTTCTGAGACCATTGAAGACGCACAGAAATTCCGCCGCAATGAGCAGCTTGGAAAGGCATTTCCTTGGCTTGAGAATTACGAGGACATTTTCAGAAGAAAAGGAATTGACATCGACATATCACCATACAACATCAATAACCACGAAGAGCTTTATCATTTTTCACCCGACCTGGAAAACAGCATTGATTTTCTGTTCTACAGCACCTTCGATCAGGAAAAGGGGATTCCAGGAAATTTCCTTTACATGGTACAGATTTACAATAACGATGAATATTATCCAGATTTTTTGCCCTTTAAGATTGGAGATACAGTTGAAGAAGTCTACAGATATTTTGGACCGCAGAACGCAACATATTTTTCTGATGGTCCATGGTGGGCAGACACAGATATCAGGATGAAGGTAGAAACCGAAAACGACCGCATAGTAAAGGTCATCATCACAAAATGTGGATGGTAGAAATCCTTCAACAGCATGAAAATCAGCGCAGTCGGAGTTCCGCTCAAACTGCGACTTGAATGCAAAGTATTCACCGGAGCAGGCTTGAACGGGTTTCCGACAGAAGCTGATTTTTATTTTACTACTAAAGCTTTATTTCTTTTTCAGAAGCCTGATACTGTTCAATATTGTAAGAAGGCACACGCCTACATCACCGAAGATGGCAAGCCACATGTTCACAAAACCACCTGCACACAATCCAAGGATTGCAACCTTTACTGCAATGCTGAATCCAATGTTCTGCTTAACGTTAACCATGGTCTTCTTTGCAAGCTTAACCGCAAGTGCAACATTTTCAATGTTGTCATCCATGATGACGATGTCTGCCGCTTCAATGGCTGAATCACTTCCCATGGCACCCATGGCGATTCCAACATCGCTTCTTGTAAGAACTGGTGCATCGTTGATTCCGTCTCCAACAAAGACAACAGTTCCGCCGGAATTATTTTTCATGAGGCTTTCAATTTCTTCAACCTTGTTCTGAGGCAGAAGTTCCGCACGCACTTCATCAATGCCGATGGAAGAAGCAATGGCCTGGGCGTTGTTCCTTGTGTCGCCTGTAAGCATGACGGCCTTTGAGATTCCGGCTTTGTGAAGCTCTTCAATTGCAGCCTTTGCATTCTCCTTGACCACATCGCTGATGATGATTCTTCCAGCAAACACACCGTCAATTGCGGCATACACAACTGAACCTGCGACATCACTTGCAGCCTCGGACTTTTCATCAAAACCCAGGACCTTTTCAAGGAGCATAAGTTTTCTGTTCCCCGCAAGAACTTTTTTTCCGTCGACAACGCACTTGATTCCGTGTCCGCTAATTTCTTCCGCTTCTTCAACAGTAAGCTTTCCGCAGTTTTCGCAAGTGTGGAAATTCTTCAACGACCTGGATACCGGATGATCGCTGTAGTATTCAGCATGGGTCACAAGGGCGGCAAGTTCTTCCTTTGAAAGACTGCAGCCTTCGGCAACTTCCACATCAGTAACTTCATAGACACCCTTAGTCAAAGTTCCGGTCTTATCAAAGGCAACAGTGTCTGCGCGTGACAGAAGCTCAAGATAGCTTGAACCTTTTACAAGGATTCCGTCTTTTCCTGCACGACCGATTCCAGCAAAGAAACTTAACGGAACCGAAATAACAAGAGCACAAGGACAAGAGACAACAAGCATTTCGCAGGCACGGTAAAGCCATGTTTTAAAGTGCTCGTCCCACCCAAGAATCGTAGGAGGAACCACTGCAACAGCAACGGCAAGAATGCAGACAATTGGCGTGTAGACCTTTGCAAACCGCGTGATGAATTTTTCGCTTGATGCTTTTTTCTCCTGGGCATTTTCAATGAGGTCAAGAATTTTTGAGACCGTGCTTTCGCCGAATTCCTTTGTGACCTTGATTTCAACCACTGCCCTTGTGTTTACAAAGCCGCTAAGGATTTCATCGCCTTCATTTATTTCACGGGGAACGCTTTCACCAGTGAGAGCACTCGTATCAACCATAGTCGAGCCCTTTGAAATTATTCCGTCGAGAGGAACAAGCTCACCAGGCTTTACTATGATGGTCTCACCGACTTCAACATCATCGGCATCAATTACAGCTTCCTTTCCGTCGCGGATCACACAGGCGGTATCAGGGCGAATGTCAAGAAGTTCTGCAATGGTGTCCTTTGTTTTGTCAGACGCCTTGTCTTCAAGATATTCCCCAAGCTGAAACAGAATCATTACGGCACAGGCTTCCATGGTTTCGCCGATTACGACAGCCCCGATTGTAGCTACAGCCATTAAGAAAGATTCACTGAAGCACTTTCCCTTTGATAGTCCTTCTACAGCTTCGCGGATTACAGGAAGACCGCAAATAATGTATGAACCAAAATAAAGTGCAAGGAAAACTCCACGGACCATCTGGGCATTTTCACCGGCAGACGGTGCAAAAAGTTTTTCAACTACAATTCCCGCAGCAAATAAAACTGCAGAAAGAATTATTTTCTTCAAAGACATTTCTTCGCCATGTTCGTGTTCATGGTCATGTCCTTCATGTTCGTGATGATGTTCACAGCAACTGCAACCCATAATTTACCTCCTGTTTTTCACTTGCGAGCGAAGCGCGGCAATCCACACCGGCAATTCAGACTTCAATCTCCAAGATGCTCAATTCCTATGTTAAGGATAATCTTCACATGTTCGTCAGACGGATAGTAAACCGCTGACTTTCCTTCCTTTCTGGACTTAACAAGACCACTGGATTTCAAGATCCTAAGCTGCTGGCTGATTGCCGGCTGAGTCATATTAAGGGCCTCTGAAATTTCCGTAACATTCATTTCCTTTTCAAGAAGTGCATACAGAATTTTTATTCGTGTAGAATCTCCGAAAACCTTAAAAAGTTCCGCAAGGTTCACAAGCATCTCTTCATTTTCTTGATTTATCATATTATTATATAAGCATATACT
>JAGHUO010000154.1 GCA_018064785.1 Candidatus Treponema equi | reverse complement strand
CAAAAGTTTACAAATCAAATTTTCCGCCTTATAATCTTTATTATGTCAGATTTGCTTACAGACTCACAATTTACTGAGTTCAGAAAACTTATTTATGATTCCAGCGGAATCACATTCTCAGAGACCAACCGCTCGATCCTTGATTCAAGGCTTAAGGAGCGTCTTCGCGACAAGAACTTGGATAATCTCGACGACTACTACAAGCTCATCACAAGTGATAAGGAAGAGTTCAAACTGTTCCTTGACAGCATCACAACAAACCTTACAAGGTTCTTCCGTAACCAGCCTCACTTTGATGCCCTCATAAACTACGTTATTCCGCATATCATTGAGAACAAAAAAGCAACTGGCGACACAAAAATCAGGATCTGGAGTGCAGGATGCTCAACGGGAGAAGAACCATATACATTGGCAATGCTTCTTAAGGACAAGCTTCCGGCCCCTTACACATACGAAATCATAGCATCGGATATTTCCCTCAAGTCTCTCATGGTAGGACAGCAGGGCTTCTATCCGGAATCAAGAATCTCCGGAATTCCTCAGAACTATCTTGCTTCTTATTTCACAAAGACAGACAAAGGTTACCAGGTCAAGCCTGACTTGATGAAGACCATCAAATTCGACTACCACAACCTTCGTTTTGACATGGGTGCAAGAAACCTGGACATCGTATTCTGCCGCAACGTTCTTATCTACTTTGATGAACCTGCACAGAAAAACACCATCGACAACTTCTGGAAGTCCATGGCAAAGCATTCATATCTTTTCATCGGACATTCCGAAAGCCTTTTTGGAATGGATACAAAATTTGAATTCCTCAAGACACCTTGGGCTTGTCTCTACCAAAAGAACGAGAACTAGATCTACTTGGGAAAGAAACCAACGGCTGCCTGGCTGGTCCGGACAGCTTTTTTTTTAGCAGTTTATTACGAAGAACAGAGGTTATAAAATGGACGAAATTGAAGTACTTGTTTGCGACGACTCGGCATTGATGAGAAACCTTATTACACGCATTATCGACGGAACCGATGGAATGAAAGTAATCGGAACCGCAATGAATGGTAAATTTGCATTGCAGAAGCTTGAGACACTCAAGCCTGATATGATACTTCTCGACATTGAAATGCCAGAGATGAACGGTGTTCAGTTCCTGCAGGAAAGAAAGGCACGGGGAATCAAGACTCCGGTAGTCATCCTTTCTTCAATCGCAACTGAAGGTGCCAGCGTAACGATGAACTGTCTCGAACTCGGGGCAAGCGACTTCATCACAAAGCCTTCCGGATCAACATCTTCAAGCATTTCTTCTGTAGGAAGCGCAATCATAGAAAAGATCTCTTCCTACGGTGGAAGATTCGCCCGTTCACAGGGAAAGAGCATTCCATCAGCAGAACACTACATGCAGCAGGCAAAGCTCAAGGAAATCGAAGCCCAGGCTGTAAAAGACGGAATCATTGAAAAGCCAAAGGAGAATACTTCCGCCAAGGTAGAACCAGCATTCTCCCATACACTTTTGTCTTCTTCAAAGAAAAAAGAACCGGAAACAATCACTCCATTGCGTGACGGTGGAAACATAGACATAGTCGTTCTTGGAATTTCTACAGGTGGACCTAACGCTTTGCGTGAAGTATTCAAGAACATCGATCCAAAATTCCCAAAGCCAATCCTTGTTGTCCAGCACATGCCTGCAGGCTTCACCAGGGAATTCGCAGCCAGTCTTGACCGCATATGTCCACTCAATGTAAAGGAGGCGGAAGACAACGATCCTATCCATCCTGGACAGATCTATATCGCTCCTGGAGACCACCATATCGTCATCGAGAAATCGACATTATGCAATGTCATAAGACTTTCTGACGCAGACCTTAGAAACGGACACAGACCATCCGCAGACTGGCTTTTCGAAAGCTGCGCAAAGGTCTACCAGAACAGGGCCCTTGGTGTAATCATGACCGGTATGGGACGTGACGGTGCAGCCCAGCTTGCCGAGATGAGAAAACAGGGCGCATGGACATTGGGACAGGACGAAGAAACTTCTGTCGTATACGGAATGCCTCGTGTAGCCTACGAACTTGGTGCCGTACAGAAGCAGGTGCCACTGGAAAAGATGGCCGACGAGATGAGCAAGATCGTTCGAGAACATTCTAAATAAAAAAACAAGCCATACACAAAAAGTGTATGGCTTTTATATTTTAAGCGTTCTTCTACCACGATGATGAGGAACCGCCACCGCCAAAGCCGCCGCCCCCACCACTGAAGCCACCGAAACCTCCGCCTGAGGAACCGCCACCAAAACTACCGGAACTTCCCCAATGGTCGTGGTGATGTCCATGGTTCATTCCAAGAAGTGTCCAGAAAAGCAGATTGCTTCCACGGCGGCGTCTGCCACCAGTCATTCCAAGAATGCACATCATGACCCAGATGACAATGAAGAACATGACAGGAACCGGAACTCCACCACGGCTTTGCCCTTTCACAGGAGCTTCTTCAGTTCCGGTTGACGTCACCATGGATTCGTCACCGGTAAGCACGGCGATCATCCCATGGGTTCCGTCTATGATGCCTTTTTCATAATTTCCTTTCTTGAACTGAGGCACAATCACATTTCTGAGTATGCGCGAACACTTTGCGTCGGTAAGGACACCTTCAGCGCCATAACCGGTCTCGATGCGGACTCCGTGCTCCTTCATGGCTACAACGAGAAGTGCTCCGTTATCCACACCTTTCTGACCAAGTTTCCATTGTTCCGCATGACGAAGGCTGAATGACTCAATGTCTTCTCCATCCATATCCTTGACGATAAGGACGGCTATCTGGATTCCGGTTTTCTGGTTGAGGGAAACAAGTTCCTGGTTCAGCTGCTCAAGGCCATTCCGTGACAGGACACCGGCATTGTCCATTACAGGCGTAATGAATTCCGATGTGCCGCCGGCAACCCTGCCCTGAATCTGGCTATGGGTCCGTGCCTTTGGTTCCGCCTCATGGGTGAACTGCTTTATGAGAAAACTTGGTATCCCGATCATGAAGAACATGAGGATGAGGATGCCTGCAAAGGAGTTGTTTTTTCTTGCCATCTAATCCTCCAGAACCACAAGGCCATCGTAAAGCTGGTTTTTCTTTTCACCCTTGGCCGGGAAATTTTCCGCAAGAAGCTGCCCGCATTTTTCTACGGCACAGATGAACGCTTCCTTTGCTTTTCCGGCTGCCAGGTTTTCCGTCATTTCGTCTGCTACAAGCTGCCAAAGGTCATCAGAGACTTTTTCGCTGATGTGCCTGTCCGCGATGATCCTCACCTGCTTTTCAAAATATGAGACGAAAACAAGGATTCCAGCATGGTTGTCGGTGCAGTAGATTCCGCTTTGTGCAAAATGTTCCATGGCACGCTTTGATACAGCCTTTGTCTTTGCTCCAGACGGAATCACCACAGCGTCAATGGCAGGTACGTTGTACAGAAAGTAGAGGACCACAGCCGCAAGGGAACAGACCGCCATGAAAAACAGCGACAGATACCATGGTTCGATGCCCCAGAAACGGCCTTCAAGCCAGGCATAGATCTGAGGCGACATAGGAAAAATGCACAGAAAAAGAGCAAGGGCAGTGGCACCTGCCGCAACAAGTTCCCACTGGGCATAGGTGTCGCTTTCCGCAACCACGGCAAGGGCTATCTCACCGTCAGTTCTGTCTTCCGCCTTTGCGACAGCCGACTTTATCTCTTCCATGTCCTTTTCTGAAAAATTCAGTTTCTTTTCCAACTGTTTCTTGGTCATAGCCTTTTCCCATCATTCAAAAGAAACGGCAGGTGCTTTTGCGCTTCCTTCTTCCGCCTGGAAATATGCCTTTTTCTCAAAGTGGAACATCTTGGCTGTAATCATGCCAGGGAACATCTGGATTGCCTTGTTGTATGCGCCTACAGCGTCGTTGTATCTTTTTCGTTCTGTGGCGATGCGGTTTTCTATGCCTTCCAGCTGGCTCTGAAGGTCAAGGAAGTTCTCATTGCTTTTAAGCTCTGGATAGCTTTCTGTAAGTGCAAGAAGACGTCCAAGTCCGGCTCCAAGTTCCTTCTGTGTCTTCTGGAACTGGGCAAGCTTTTCAGGATCATCTGTAATCGAAGCATCAACTGAAACTGTTCCGCCAAGCTTTGAACGTGATTCCGCGATTTCTGTAAATACCTTTTCCTCATGCTTTGCAAAACCTTTTACGGTCGCAACAAGATTCGGTACAAGGTCGGAGCGCTTCTGATACTGGTTTTCAACATTGGCCCACTGCTGCTCAACAGCTTCTCTTTTGCCAACAAGTCCGTTATATCCACATCCTGTAAAAAGGAATGATGATGCGATTGCCAGAACGATGGCTGTAAAAATTTTCTTCATGTATGATACCTCTGTGATTTAAAGTTAGAAAAAATGAGTTAAATTGTCAATTTTATTATGCATAAAAAAAGTGGGACGCAGATGCAAAGGGGAAGGAGGGGCCCGCCAACAAAACACAGCGTCTTGTTACAGTGAAGCGGGAGGTTATCCATTGCCCTTTCCATCGTCGCTGGGGCCCGCTTTTTTTTATGAGGTTTTAACCTTGAATTTAACTGATATTCTTTCTATAATTATAGCAAATTTTTTAACTTTTGAGGTTTCCTATGGCAGGATTAGAATACGACTTTTCAGTTACAAATCTTGGAGAATGCAAGATCAAGTCTCCAATCGAACTTTCACAGC
>JAGHUO010000052.1 GCA_018064785.1 Candidatus Treponema equi | reverse complement strand
ATGGCAGAAATCGAGACAAAATGCATCCACGCAGGATACGAACCTAAGAACGGTGAATCACGCATGATTCCAATCATTCAGTCAACAACTTTCAAATATGACTCAAGCGAGGATATGGGAAAGCTTTTTGACCTTGAGGCAGAAGGTTATTTCTATACAAGACTTGCAAATCCAACAAATGACTATGTGGCAAAGAAGATATGTGCCCTTGAAGGCGGAACAGCAGCAATGCTTACTTCTTCCGGACAGGCAGCAAATATGTTCGCCATCTTCAATATTGCCAACGCAGGTGACCATGTCATCGCAAGTTCTTCGATTTACGGCGGAACATTCAATCTGTTCAACGTGACAATGCGCAAGATGGGAATCGACTTCACTTTTGTTTCTCCAGAGTGCACAGAGGAAGAACTCAACGCCGCATTCAAGCCTAACACAAAAGCTGTTTTTGGTGAGACTATCGCAAATCCTTCTCTTGTAATCTTTGATTTCGAGAAGTTTGCAAAGGCAGCCCACAGCCATGGCGTGCCTCTCATTGTTGATAATACTTTTGCAACTCCTGTAAACTGCCGCCCATTTGAGTGGGGCGCAGACATTGTCACTCATTCTACAACAAAGTACATGGACGGACATGATGCGACTGTAGGTGGCTGTATCGTAGACAGCGGCAAATTTGACTGGATGGCAAACAAGGAAAAATTCCCAGGTCTTTGCACTCCAGATGAAAGCTACCACGGAATTACCTATGCGGAAAAATTCGGACAGGCAGGTGCTTTCATTACAAAGTGTACAGCACAGCTTATGCGTGACTTTGGATGTATCCAGGCTCCTATGAACGCATACTTCCTCAACCTTGGACTTGAATCACTTCCGTTGAGAGTTGAACGCCATGTGGCAAATGCTACCGCCATCGCAAAATTCCTTAAGGCCCACAAGAACGTTGAATGGGTAAACTACCCAGGTCTTGAAGGTGACAAATACTATGATCTTGCAAAAAAATACATGCCAAAGGGAACCTGTGGCGTAATCAGCTTTGGCGTCAAGGGTGGCAGAAAGGCCGCCGAGGACTTTATGGGAAGGCTTAAAATTGGTATGATTGCTACACACGTAGCAGACAGCCGTACATGTGTCCTTCATCCGGCAAGCGCAACTCACCGTCAGCTTTCTGACCAGGAGCTCATTGACTGTGGTGTAAGCCCTGACATGATCCGTCTTTCTGTAGGTGTTGAAAATGTAAATGATCTTATCGAGGACCTTAGAAACGCATTGGGAGATTAAAAATGATTGTTGTTCTTAAGAATGGATTTGGCGAAGCAAAAGTAGAGGAATTCATCAGTGACATAAAATCCAAAGGGCTTGACTGTCATGTTGTCAAAGGTGTCGAAAAGACTGTTGTAGGTCTTTTGGGCGATACTTCAAAACTTGAACCCCGTGATTTTTTGAGCAATGATATCGTTGAAAGTGCGGAACGTGTTTCCGCTCCCTATAAAATGGCCAGCCGTGAATTCCATCCTGAGAACACAGTTGTTGAGATCGGTGCAAACCAGAATGGCGTGACTTCGTGTTTCATCGGCGACGGAAAAACAATTCCTGTCATCGCAGGTCCTTGTGCAGTTGAAGGAGAAGAGCAGATCCTCAATGCTGCCCGTGCTGTAAAAAAAGCCGGTGCAAGAATTCTTCGTGGCGGTGCATATAAGCCTCGTACTTCTCCTTACAGTTTCCAGGGTATGGGAAAGGACGGAATTCGTCTCCTTGAGCTCGCAAAGCAGGAAACTGGACTTCCTATATGTACAGAACTTATGGCTATTAATGAGATTGGAAATTTCCACAATGTTGATTTGATTCAGGTTGGTGCCCGCAATTTCCAGAACTTTGACCTTCTCAAGGAACTTGGAAGATTCGGCAAGCCGGTTCTTCTCAAGCGTGGTCTTTCCGGAACAATCCAGGAACTCCTCATGTCCGCAGAATACATCATGGCAAACGGAAACGAAAACGTGATTCTCTGCGAACGTGGAATCCGTACTTATGATCCATATACAAGAAACTGCCTTGATGTAAGTGCCGTTCCATATCTCCACAAGGTAAGCCACCTTCCTGTAGTCCTTGATCCTAGCCATGCATCCGGAATCCGTTGGATGGTTGGTACTTTGGCATGTGCTTCTGTTGCAGCAGGTTGTGATGGTCTTGAAATCGAAGTTCACTGCAATCCTGAAAAGGCATGGAGTGATGCATCCCAGCAGCTCAATCCGTCCATGTTTGAGGAGCTTATGACAAAGCTTGGAAAATATGCGGCAGTTGAAAACAAGACAATGTAGATTATGAAAAAGCTTAACGAACTTACATACGGAATTGTAGGCCTTGGCCTTATGGGCGGCTCCATTGCAAAATCAATACGGGAAAACATTCTTTCAAGCGGCGGTTCGACAGGAAAGGTATATGCCTCTACACGTAATGTGGCTGCCCTTGAGCTTGCAAAGAGCCAGTGTGTCCTTGATGATTTCTACACCTTGGATAAAGTTGATGAAATGCTTGCCCTCTGTGATTTCGTATTTGTCTGCTTCTATCCTCATATGACCGTAGATTTTCTTGCGGCCCACAAGAATGCATTCAAGAAAGGTTCCGTGGTAACGGACATAAATGGTGTAAAGGCAGAGATCTTTGACCGCCTTGCAGAAATTGAAAGTGATGTCTACGATTTTATTCCAGGACATCCTATGGCAGGAGGAGAGAAGGAAGGATATGCCGCAAGCAATGCCGCTTTCTTCAAGAACCACAACTACATTCTTATGCCTCTTGCTTCAAACAAGGCGGAAAACATAGAGCAGTTCAAGCGCCTCATCACTGAAATGGGATTCACCCAGATTGTCGAGACCGATGGCCGTGTTCATGACCATAAGATTGCCTTTACATCACAGCTTTGTCATGTCATTGCAAGTGCCTTGGTGAACAGCGCCGAGGATGTGAAGGTAACTCAGTTTGGAGGAGGAAGCTTTGAGGACCTTACACGCATCGCCATGATCAATGCGCCATTGTGGACAGAACTGTTTCTTGCCAACAAGGCTGAACTTGTAAGCCACATCGAGAATTTTGAAAAATCCCTTGCTGTACTCAAGGAATATATAAAGAATGACAATGCCGAAGAAACCAAGGCATATCTTGAAGAAGTTCGTGTAAAACGCATCGAGATGTCACGCAAGGACGTCAAGGTGGAAAAGTAGTCTTTTCATGGAGGCATAATATGGAACAGAAAGATTTCAATACATTGGACAAGGTTATAGGTCGCGTACCTGATTTCCCTAAGAAAGGTGTGCTTTTTTATGACATCACGGGAATTCTCCGCCATCCTGCGGAATTCAAATATACGATAGACCGCATGTGTGAAATCTACAAGGATAAAAAAATTGATGCTGTTGCAGGCATTGAAAGCCGTGGTTTCATATTTGCTTCCTGTTTTGCAGAAAGAATGGGCATTCCTCTTATTCTTATCCGAAAGAAAGGTAAGCTTCCCGCAAAGACATACAGCCAGAAGTATGATCTTGAATACGGTTCCGCAGAGATCGAAGTCCATACAGCAGATGTTGAAAAGGGGCAGAACATCCTTTTGATTGATGACCTTATTGCTACAGGCGGAACACTCAATGCCGCCGCAAAACTAATGGCTCAGGGTGGTGCAAAGGTCACTGATGTTTTTGGCGTGATCGGTCTTCCATTCCTCAACTACAAGAAAGTACTTGAAGGAATAGAAGTCACTACTCTCGTTGACTACATGTCCGAGTAGTTTCCGTCCATCTATTTTTCGCCGTCTACAGAATAGACTTTCATCAGCGGTTCCAGTGGTATGTATTCCTCAAGGACCGCTTTTATTTTTTCTACGTCTGCGTTTTCAAGTTCAAGATAGTTGTTCATGTAGTCGTTGCAGCTGCCGCTTAATATGCTTTGCTGGATAAGCAAGGCTGTTCCTGTGTTTGTTCCGGTTTTCTCAAGAAGATCTATTTCGTATCTTGTCTTTATTGACCTGAGTGTTTTTTCTGCTTTTTCGGGAGATGAAAGATTTTCAAGCAAGGCATTCCTGTGCTTTTCGTATAGGTCAAAAAACTTGTTTGCTTTTCGAATCTTGTTTCCATGGATGTAGGCAATAGGCATCGTTTTTGTGGCCTTGAAAGTCCTGCAGTATGAGTCCATTTCTTTTTCCATTCTTGCGCAAAGTTCCATCAGTATTCCGTTGAAAATTTCCCTGTCGCTGTTCTTTTCTGGAGCAGAGAAATATAGCTGCACAGGATCAAGAAATTCCTTTGTAGGCACTAAAAGTGGAGATTCTTTTGGAGCAAGTTCTGGAGGCAGGTCTGAGGAATACATGTGCCTGAGCTGTATGTTTCTTTTTTTGTTTTTCCATTGCGGTGCAGGAAGTTCCGCCATTTTTCTTTGTTTATGTGGCTTGAGGATGCCAAAGGCTTTTTCCGCCGCCTTGAATGCGTCCTTGCTGCCTATGTCACCACAGATGACGATGGAATACAAGGATGCGTCCAGAAATTCCGTATAGCCTGTGAGCAGTGACTGATAGGATGCGGAATTGTTCTTGTTGTCGTAATCCCTGTATATCTGGCCAATATTCGTGTCCCGGTAGAGGTAGGCAAGGACATTGTTTCTCATCTGGTTTTCCAGGTTTGCGTTTTCCATCAAAGTCCTGTAGCTTTCTTCCTGGAAAAGTCTGTCAGCCTGCACAGGTTTTATGTCGCCGTAGACCAGGGCGTATGTGAGTCTGCCAAGTGAAGCTTCAAGATTTTCTTTTACAACTTCATAGGTTATATATGATGCAGTTTCCTTTGTAATTGCCTCAGCTCCAGGTATGCCTGAATTTTTTGCAAGGGCTGAAACAAGGATTGTCCTAAGGTTCTTTTCTTTTGCAGGGCTTGCGGAAAGTCCTCCTGCTATTGCGATTGAAACAGCGACTGTCTGGCTGCCTTTTGTTTCCTTTGCGATTACAGGAATTCCGTTTGAAAGAGTTTTTTCCCTCGTGGTTTTGATGCTGTTGGCATAATAGTATTCCGCAGGTCGTGACTTGATCACCTTTGTCTTCTGCTTTTTTTCTTCCTTCAGCAGTGCTTTCTTTTCTGCTTTTGCGTTTTTTGCAAGAAGCTGTGTTGTCCACCAGGAACTGTTTTTATCGTTCACAAGGATGTAGCCGGATTTTTCAAAGCTTTCTTTCTGCTGATCGTAGACCAGGCTGTTTACAAGGATAAAAACATAAGGCTGTTTTTCCTTCAGCGAGTCTGATATGTCTTTTTCGCTTACTGTCTGTACGTAGTAGGCTTTGTCCTGAAATCCACTGTAGAATTCCTCTGGAACTGTCCATGATGCCATTGGCCACCAGTCGGCAAGGAGGTCGCACATCATGCGGCTGTTTCCCGTCTGGATGCGGAATTTATCGAGGATCAATTCCTGTGCCTTGACCAGGGTTTTGCGGTTGATTGCCGTTGAATTGCATGCCTTGGATGCAAAACAGTCTGCCTGTTCCGCAATGGATGGCATTTCCTCTGGTTTTTCTTCGACAAGGGTGTATGGACTTTCCATCAATGACTGGAGTATCAATCTTCCTTTTGTTCCGTACCGGGTGCTTGCGGCGGCAAGGTAATCTCCACCTCTGATGGCAAGCAAGGGGTCTGCGGAAAGTTCCTTTTTGTACCTTGAGTCCTCCATGTTCATGGAAGCGGATAGAATGTCTGCGTGGGCAGGTTCAAGATCCGTATATTGTAGAACTATCTGTGTAAGTTCCTTTGAGAAGTCTTTGGAGACCAGTACATATTTTCTTGTTTCATCAAGCTTTGGCTCAGGTCTTTTGAAGTCAGATGGCCTTGTTGCTGTTTTATGCCATGTGGCAAAGGCTTTTTCTGCGGCCTCGTATGCCTGCTCCGGAATTATGTTTCCTGAAAGAAAAAGGGCGCAGTTGTCCGGGGTATAGTGGCTTTTTCCGATGTTTGAAAGAACCGTCCTGGCCTGGCTTACGGAATAGTCGCTGAACAGGGCTGGATATATGCCGCTGTCGTGTTTCCATGGTTCCGCCTGGAAAACCCTTGAATCTATGGAACTGTTTATGAATCCGGCTGTGCTTGCCGCGTAATCAAGGGTTTCTTCTTTCATTTCATCAAGAACCTGCTTGATTTCGGAATCACTGAATTCCGGTCGCGCAAGGAGTTCCGCCATGGATTCCATGAAGCCTTCCGTTTCTTCCGAGGCTATTGTCGCTGAATAGGTGGTGCTGTCAGCCTTGCATTCCGAATCAAGGGGAAAAAGGTCAAAATATCCATTTGCCTGTTTTTTTGCGGTGCAGGTCAAAAGCCTGCTGTACATCGAGAAGAATCCGCAGGTGCTGGGTGTCTGTGATGAGAAGCCTCCCTTGCATACAAGCTTTGCGTTTACCAGAGCGTTGTTCTGGTCTGGTATGACGAAGAGGGTTAGTCCGTTTTTCAGGGTGAATATGTTCAGGCCAAGACGGCTGTTTTCTATGGTTATCTTTTCAGTTGCATGTAGGTCAGCTGTCATGAGTACAGCAAATATCAAAGGAAAGAACTTCTTTGCATGTTTCATATCAAGGTTCATGATAGTGCTAATGGTTCAAAATTGCAATTTTGGGGTTTGAAAATTGCTTTTTTCTGAAAATCCTACTAAGATGTAGGAATATGCTAAGAATCACTCCCAACGAAAGGAAGTTCTCTCCTGCCGACATTGATAGGGCTCTCATAGATGGAAAACGCCTTCTCACGGCATCGGAAATTTCCCTTCTCAAAAAAAACGGAAACTCTTCTTCTGATCCAGAATGGAAAAATATATATGTAAGCAGTAAAAAAGGTGCCTTTGATCCAAATCAGCTTAGGCATAACGATTTTGATGGCTTTATAATCCTTGGTGAAATAACAGATAGTTTTATTACTTATCATGACCTTAGACTTCCAGTTGGAATCACAAGATCAAGTCTTCGTGATGTTGTGGTAGGGGATAACTGTGCCATCCATAATGTTAAGTTCCTTGAAAACTACAGGCTTCAGGACAGGGTCATTCTTTTCAACATCCAGGAAATGTCATGTACTAAGCATTCAAAATTTGGAGAAGGTATCCTTAAGGATGGTGAAGAGGAAAGCGCAAGAATCTGGATTGGGGTTGGAAACGAAAATGGCGAGCGTGCTGTTCTTCCTTTTGCTGATCTTATTCCTGCGGATGCTTATATCTGGTCTAGGTTCCGTGAAGATAAAAAGCTTATGCAGCGTTTTGTGGAACTTACGGAATATGGCAAGTCAAAGAAGCTTGATACCTATGGAATTGTAGAAAGTGATGCCGTAGTCAAGAATTCCATACTTCTAAAGGATGTCAAGGTTGGATCCTGTGCCTATATCAAAGGTGCATTGAAGCTTAAGAACATGACCGTCCTGTCATCAGAGGATGAACCAAGCCAGATTGGTGAAGGTGTAGAGATGGTAAACGGAATCATGGGATACGGAAGCCATGTATTCTATCAGGCTGTGGCCGTACGTTTTGTGATAGGCAGAAACTGTCAGCTCAAGTACGGTGCAAGACTTCTAAACTCAGTCCTTGGTGACAATTCAACGGTTTCATGCTGTGAGCTTCTCAATAATCTGATTTTCCCATTCCATGAACAGCATCATAATTCTTCGTTCCTCATTGCATCTACGATAATGGGACAGTCAAATGTCGCAAGTGCTGCCACAATCGGATCAAACCATAATTCGCGCAGTCCTGACTGTGAGATGATCGCCGGCCGTGGTTTCTGGCCTGGTCTTTGCTCGGACTTCAAGTTTGACAGCAGGTTTGCCTCCTTCGTCCTTGCTTCTAAGGGAAGCTATAAAAATGAGCTTAACATCACATATCCGTTCTCGCTCATTGCCCCGGGTACTGACGACAACACTATTCATATAATTCCGGCTTACTGGTTCCTGTACAACATGTTTGCTATTGTACGCAACAAGTATAAGTTTTCGGCAAGAGACAAGAGGTTCAAGATTGTCCAGCATATTGAGACAAATCCCCTTGCTCCGGATTCCATGCAGGAAATAATTACATCGCTGTCACGTCTCATTGAGCTTACGGGGCGCTATCTGAAAATGCCTAAGGAAGAATGCCTCAAATATACAAAGGAAATGCCGGATGCCAACTTCCTTGATACATACAGAAAGAAGATTTCTGACTGCAAGGCAGAAGATGTCTACATAGTTGCAAAAGATTTCCTTCACAAGGGGCATGATGCAAAATTCCTTCTTGTTGATGACCGTTGTCAGAAAAAGTATGGGGCTTTGATCTATAAGCCTTCTCAGGCATACAGGGAATATCGAAGGATTTTGAAGTATTTCGCGGCGAACAGTCTTATGCAGTATGTAATGAAGAACAACCGCGAGTCCCTTACATTGGAGGATATTGCTGAGATAAAGACCATCCCTCTATACACGGAATGGATGAACGTTGGCGGCCAGGTGATTCCGTCTGCGAAAATCCAGGAACTGATGTTCAAGATCAAGAACAAGGATATAAACAACTGGGATGAAGTGCATAGATTCTATGACGAATGTGAAGCCATGTATTGTTGCTATAAGGCAAGGTATTCAATCTATATCGTGGAATGGCTCTACTCAAAATCCATAGAATATTTCACCACAACTGATTATGAGAAGTTCCTTACTGATGTTGCCTTTGTTTCCATGAACATGCTTGAGTCTTCAATCCAGGTTCGTGAAAGGGACTATACGGAATATTTCCGTTCCGTCACATATCGTAATGAAGCGGAAAAGGAAGCTGTTCTTGGTTCCATAGACAAGGACGGATTCTTGAGGAAGCTGAGAATCGCCACCGACGAATTTTCTTCAAGCCTTGGAAAACTTTTCAAGTTGCTGAAATCATGATTGACTTTTGTGGACTTTAGATATAGAGTAAAGACATGAAATTGACAACACTACTTCTACTATTGTTTCCTTCTCACGTGAATGCCGCATGGTAGCAAGTCGTTGTATATTATCTAAGTAAATTACAGACCTGTTGCTTGACGGCAACAGGTCTTTTTCATTTTCAAGGAGTAAAAAAAATGAGCGTTATGAATCCAGGTACAAAGTATGGACGCGTAGGCGACATCGAAATGAAGACCCGCAGATGGCCTTCAAACAAGATTACAAAGGCACCGATCTGGTGTTCCGTTGACCTTCGTGACGGAAATCAGGCCCTTGTAAACCCAATGGGCGTAGATACAAAACTTGCTTTCTTTGATCTCCTTGTTAAGGTTGGATTCAAGGAGATTGAAGTTGGTTTCCCTGCAGCAAGCGATACTGAATTCGAATTCATGCGCAGGCTCATTGACGAAAAGCGCATTCCTGACGATGTAACCGTTCAGGTTTTGTGCCAGGCTCGTGAAGCTCTCGTAAAGAAAACTCTTGAAGCAATCAAGGGAGCCCCTCACGCAATTTTCCATCTTTACAATTCAACAAGCCCAGCCCAGAGAAAATATACTTTCAACAAGTCAAAGGATGAAATCAAGCAGATTGCCATTGAAGGCATCAAGTGCATCAAGTCTTGCCTTACAGACGAAGAACGCAAGAACATCCGCATTGAGTATTCTCCTGAAAGCTTCTCCCATACAGAAATCGACTATGCCGTTGAAGTTTGTGACGCAGTGATGAAGGAGTGGGGGGCAACAAAGGACAACAAGATCATCTTCAATCTTCCAACTACTGTTGAATGCTATACACCAAATGTTTATGCTGATGCCATCGAATACTTTGCCGATCACATCTCTGACCGTGAAGCTGTAATCATTTCAACACACTGCCATAATGACCGTGGAACAGGTGTAGCTTCCGCAGAACTTGCCTTGCTTGCCGGAGCCGACCGTACTGAGGGTTGTCTTTTTGGCAATGGCGAAAGAACAGGAAACCTTGACATCGTGAATGTTGCCCTCAACATGTATGCCCAGGGAATTGACCCTGAGCTGGATTTCCGTGACATTCAGGCAATCGGTGAAAGATATACAGAATACACAGGAATGGAAATATTCCCACGTACTCCTTATGTTGGAGAACTTGTTTTCACAGCATTCTCTGGAAGCCATCAGGATGCCATCCGCAAGGGTATGGCCGCACGTACAAAAATGGAAAAGGATGCCCTCTGGGACGTTCCATATCTCTATATCGATCCTCATGACATTGGTCGTCAGTATGAAGGTATCATCCGCATCAACAGCCAGAGCGGAAAGGGTGGAGCAGCCTATATCCTCGAAAATGACTATGGCCTTACACTTCCAAAGGCAATGCATCCAGCTCTTGGAAAGGTCATCCAGGCAGAAGCAGACAAAGCTCAGCGTGAGCTCCAGACAAAAGAAATCTACGATATCTTTGAAAAACAGTGGTTCGGCAAAAAGGACAACATGCAGATTCTTGATCTGTCAGAAACCCATGTTGAATCAAAGAAGGATGATGAGAACCAGGAGACAACCCTTTGCCGTGGTGTAGTTACATGGAAGGGACAGCAGTTCATCATAGGTGAGAAGGGTAACGGTCCTCTCGATGCATTCTCGGCTGCCCTTGGAACAACACCTGCTCCAAAATTCAGCGTAACAGCCTTCCATGAACATAGTGTTGGTACTGGAACAAACACCAGCGCCGTGGCATACGTTCAGCTTACATGTGAAGACGGAAACGAGTACTGGGGTGTAGGCAAATCAACAAGCGTCGGCCGTGCTGGTATTGATGCCATCGTATCTGCTCTCAACCAGATCTGATGCAAAGGGGGACTGTTAAAGTCCCCCTTTATTCTATATAATGTATAGGATATGTTGTTTCATCTAGCTTACAAAAATATTGTTTCCCGCAAGAGTTCATTTGTAATCATTCTCTTCATTGCATTTGCCATCATGCTCATGGTCATGATCAATTCAATCTTTGACAGTACAGAGAATGGTATTGAAAGCGTGTATTCAAGAAGCTTTACGGGAGACATTGTCATAAGGCCTGTGGCAAAAGTTCCTTTAAGTCTTTTTGGTGATGAAACACCTGTTACCGGAGAATTTACTGAGATTCCCCGTGTGATTCCTTATTCCGATATAATTGAGCATATAAAAAACGAGGATGACATTTCATGTTTCATTCCTCAACTTACAGGACAGGCCATCGTTGAAAGCGAAAAAAGCGACAAGGAACTTGAAACCCTTTTTGGCGTCGATGCTTATGAATATATGTCCATGATGACTTCCATCAATGTTTTGGAAGGTGTGCCATACGGAACAGGACAGCGCGGTGTTGCCCTTACAAGTACGGCTGCAGAACTTTATGGTGTTGGCATTGGCGATGAGCTTCAGTTTCTTGTGGAAGACAAGATGTCCTTCAGAATCCGTGCCGCAAAAGTTTCATGCATCTTTGAATATGCCGTTCGCAATGAGACCCTGGATAAAATAATTCTTGTAGATCCTGTTACATTGCGTTCACTTTTAAACATGACAGATACTTCTGATTCTGCTGACATCGATGAAAGCAACCAGGATCTTTTCCTTGAAGACGACGATTTTGATTCTCTTTTTGATGATGCTGCGGATTTCGAGGCGGAAGAATTTGATGCACCTATAGAGGCACCAGTTGAAGAAATTCCAGCTCAGAATGTTCCGGCTGAAGAAAATATTGAAGCTACGGAAAGCACTGCATGGAACTTCATAATACTTCAGGTGAAGGACAGAGAAAAAATAAAGAGGACGGCTTTTGAACTCAACAACTTCTTCAAAAATTCCTCATGGCCTGTTCAGGCAGTAACATGGAGAAACGCAGCCGGAAGTACAGCCATGTATCTTTTCTGGATTCGTTTCATCTTCAATGTGGGTGTCATTGTTGTTCTCTGTGCTGGATTCATCGTCATCAATAATACTCTTGTTGTTAACGTACTCAACAGGACTCAGGAAATCGGAACAATGAGGGCTGAAGGTGCCTCGCGCATGTTTGTCTCTACAGAATGCATGGTGGAAACTTTCATGCTTACAATCACCGCCGGTGTACTGGGTTGTATTTTAGGAGCCATTGCCAGCATCGCAGTTTCTTCATTGAACATTCATTTTGGAAACTCATTCCTGATCCAGCTCTTTGGAAAAGATACCCTTGAGTTCTCTGTTTCGTTCATGACCATACTCAAGTCAATGGGGCTTTCTGTCATATTGGGACTTGTAGGATGGATCTATCCAGTCCATACAGCATTGAAAGTCAGTCCTGTGAAGGCAATGCAGGGAGGCAGCTGATGTATTACTTCAAGATTTCATCGCGTTCACTTGTTTCTAAATGGCGTCAGTACATTTCATTGTTTCTCGTCAGCATGGTGGGAGTTGGAATTTCCCTCTTCCTTATGTTTGTTGTTGACGGCATGCTTTCTGCCATGTCTACCAAGGCAAAGATCTACTACGGTGGTGACTTTCAGATTGTTGGCGGTATAGATGGCCTTAACATAGACAATTCAACTTCATTCATTGAAAAAGTAAAGTCTGTCATGCCAAAGGATGCTGTTGTTTCCGGCCGTCTTTTTAAAAGAGGTGCTGACAGTTTTCTTTGCTATGAAGGTACAGATGCAAGATTCCGTCGAATGGTTGGTGTCGACTACAAAAATGAAGCCCAGCTTTTCTCAAGGTTCAATTATGTAGAAGGCTCTGCTGCTGATGCAGTGGAAAGCAATTCAGTTTTGATTTCGGAACCTATCGCCAAGCTGCTTTCCGTCCATGCCGGTGATTCCATTACTCTTGTTACAGAAAGAAGAAAAAGCGGAATTGATACAATTCCTTTGATTGTCAGCGGCATCTTTAGGGATTCAAGTATTTTCGGAATGTATACGGTCTACATGGATCTTGATTTCCTGCGCGACATTGATGGTGTGGATCCGGATTATGTCAACAGATGCTGTATCTTTTTCCCAAATGATCACGATGTTGAAAAGAAAATCAACTACTACCACAAGAAATTGTCATCTGTAATAAACATGTATCCGGTTACTGACGACAGGTATAAATTCATCGATATCCTCAAGGATGTTGGATTTCAGGAGCCAACCTATGAGCTGCTGAATATCAGCGCCAACATGAAGGAACTTCAGATAATCATCCAGGCAATGAAGTGGGTTTCTCTCCTTGTCATTTTTGCTCTTGTAATCATCATCATTGTGGGAGTATCCAGCACTTACCGAGTTCTTGTCATGAAGCGCATAAATGAAATCGGAATATACAAGGCTATCGGCATGAACCGTTTCAATGTCTATAGAATCCTCATGTCTGAGACATGCTGTCTCATGTTTGCTGGTTGTTTTTCAGGTCTTGTTCTTTCGCTGATCATGTGTTTCTTGGTCCGTTTCCTGAATCTGTCTTTCATCCCTGCATTTGACATATTCCTTACAAACGGCTTTATCGCTCCTCTTGTTTCTCTATCAAATTCATTTGCAGTGATGGCGGTTATTTTTGTAACTACTGTCCTCGCTGTTGTTTTATCTATTAGAAAGGCAGTTGAAATCACACCTGTTCAGGCTTTGGCTACTACGGAATAGAACTGGCTTTCAGGAGGTTTAGTTATGAAAAAGATTTTGGCATTTACAGCATTAATTTTCACATCTATTTTTGCTTTTGCAATGACAGACCAGGAGAAACTTCTCAAATTGGCTGAGGATAATACAGCTTTCTATGATAAGGATTTTAAGGCCAACTATTCGATTGTTCAGGAGAAACCTGGACAGGGAAAGAGCAGCACAGAAGCCATAATGTACCGTCGTGATTCGGAAAGCAAATGGGTTATTCTTCTTACAGGTCCTGCAAAGGATAAGGGAAAGGGATATCTTCAGTCTGACAATACAATCTGGTTCTTTGACCCTGCGGACAAGCGTTTTACATTCACAAGCGCAAAGGATAAATTTCAGGGATCAAATGCAAACAATTCCGACTTCACACCTCAGAAATATTACAGTGGCTACAATATTGAATCCACTGAAAAAGTGACTCTGGGAAAGTTTGACTGCACTTTGTTTACATTGAAAGCAAAAACTGATAATGTAGACTACCCGATGCTGAAAATCTGGGTTACAGAAGATGGACTTGTACGTAAGAAGGAAGACTATAGCCTTTCCGGTACACTCCTTAGAACTACAGCGGTTCCGTCTTACCAGAAGGTGACTGAAAAAAAGCAGGATATCTACGTTCCTTCGAAAATGCTTATTACCGACAATCTTCGCGGAAAGAAAATCGGTGAGAAAGTCCAGTATGAAAGAACACAGGTGACCATTACCAACGTTTCATTTGCCTCTCAGCCGGCTACTGTATATACAAAACAGTATCTTGAAATGATGAGTGTAAAATGAAAAAGTGTCTGCTGTTGATCTTGTTTTTTATTGGGACTGTGTCATTCGCGCAGGATGACCAGTCAATGAATGATTTCGATGACATCTTCAATGATGCCCAGGATATAACAGCAGAAGAAAATGACAGAATCAATGCGTCTGAAAATTCTACAATTGATGAAAAAGGCGCCTTTTCCTTCAAGTTCTTTGGAAAACTTGATTCCGAGATAGGACTTGCGTTTACCGAGAGGATCGGTGAAATCAAAGATGGAGACAGCAGGTACTATGTCTCTGAATACTTCAATTTTAAGAACGACCTTTCCTTTTCTGCCCGTAAAGATGATACTTTTGCCATGCACGGTACAGTGCGTTCTGAGTTTTTTCCAATCGATCTCTTTAATTTAAGAGAGCTTTATTTTGACTATATGGCAGGACGTTATTGTCTTGTTTCCGCAGGAAAAAAGATCCATAACTGGGGATATGTCCGTATATTCAACAACGAGGATGACTACAATACAGACGTCCGTATCACCACAAATATTGTAGCTGACAGTGAAAAATGCATGTCTGGAGTACTTTCATTTCCTTTTTCATTTGTGACAGTTACTCTGGTCGCACTCTATAATCCTGACGAAGAAAAAGATCATCCTGTAGACAAGGATAATCCACCTAAGCTGGAAGACATTTCCTTTGCCGGCAGCATGGAATTTCTGGTTGGGCAGACCTCTATAAATCTATATGGAAGACGTTCTGCTCCAAGCGAGTATAACTACAAGAAAGCAAGCGGAACAGGAATTTCCAATGTATTCGGAATCGAAGGAAAAAGATCTATCGGTAATTATGATTTCTATTTACAGAATACATGCCAGGTTGGCGGGCTTGAGGATAAGTTGAAAACCAATTATGTTACTGCTGGTTTTTATAGACTCTGGAATGATGTCGGTCTCAATGTTGAATTTCAGGATGTTTATGATCTGAAGGATGAAAAGACAACCTTGAGATGTGCCATAGATTTTGGCATGAGACGTCTTGGTCCTGATAAGGATTTGAAGCTGGGCATTCAGTGGCGTCATGATACAGGCTTTGACAAAACTGATTATATAAATATTACTGATGATTACAATCTTGAAAAGAACAACTATGAGCGCTGCAAGATCAAGATCGGTCTTGTAAAATCCAATGTATTGCCTCATGTTGACTGGCAGAATGGAATCGAATTCTACTATGATGTCAATGAGTATCCTTACTTCTATAAAGCACGTCTAGGATCCATAATGAAGCTTAAAGTCAAGTACTAGAAAGAGAAGGCCTTCACAAAGTGAAGGCCGTTTTTTTTATGCTGAAAGGATTTTTCCGTCGGAGATTTTTATTACGTGATCCGACATCTCGACAATCTTTGAATCATGTGTAGAGAAGACGAATGTTGTATCCAGTTCTTTGTTGAGTTTTTTCATAAGCTTAAGAATCTGATCTCCGTTTTTTGAATCAAGGTTTGCAGTTGGTTCGTCTGCAAGGATGATAGGTGCCTTTGTTACCAGGGCACGGGCAATGGCTACACGCTGGCGCTGTCCGCCGGAAAGTTCTGAAGGTTTGTGGTTTTTCCATGATGAAAGACCTACTGTGTCCACAAGAAAGTCTATCCAGTCTGACAGTTCCTTTTTGTTCATTGTCTCGCTGGCTATGGTTGACCCCAAAGTCAGTGGAAGTTCAATGTTTTCACGTACATTGAGGACAGGAATAAGATTGAATGTCTGGAAAATAAAGCCAAGATTCTGGCGGCGAAGCACGGTCAGTGCATTGTCCAGTTTTACATTGAGCTTGGTATTGATTGAAAGTTTTGTGTCCTTGTAAATGTCTGTTCCATTGAGGAGAAGGGTTCCGTCTGTAGGAAGGTCAATAAGACCGATCATGTTGAGAAGGGTAGACTTGCCCGATCCTGAAGGTCCTGAAATTGCGGCAAATTCACCTTTTTCAATCTTGAAAGAGGCATTGTCGACGGCCTTTACAACGACTTTATCCATCTGATAGTTTTTGCAGATGTTCTTCAATTCAATCAAACTCATTCCATCATTTTAGTTAATCATTGAAAAAAAAGCAATAAAACTGTAAAATGACGCAGTTTTTGTATATTA
>JAGHUO010000034.1 GCA_018064785.1 Candidatus Treponema equi | reverse complement strand
ACGTTCTTTGCTTCCTTCTTGATGAGGGCTGGGCGGAAGAGTTCCTTCTTGATCATTGCCCAGTATGGTTCGTCGATTTCCTTGTCGATGATGATGAGCTTGCCAGCCTTAACTGCAGCAGCCTTGCTCATTGTGTTGATCTTTTCAACAGTGTTAACTTCCTTGATGATTCCAACATCATGTGGTTCGATAACCTGAGCACCGTCATCCCAGTATGCCTTGTATCCGTTGTACTGTGGTGGGTTGTGTGAAGCTGTTACAACAACACCAGTCTGTGCCTTGAGCTTGCGGATTGCAAATGAAAGCTCTGGAGTTGGGCGGAGAGACTTAAAGAGATAAGCTGTGATTCCGTTTGCTGCAAAAATGCGTGCTGTTGCTTCTGCGAACTTGTCAGAATTCTTGCGGCTGTCGTATGCAACAACTGCCTTGAGAGTTCCCTTCTTTGCCTTTGCAGGGAAAGCCTTGATAACGTAGTTAGCGAGACCCTGAGTTGCCTTGTTGATTTCGAGTGTGTTCATGCGGTTTGTTCCGCCACCCATAACACCACGGAGGCCACCTGTACCGAATTCAAGTGTTGTGTAGAAACGGTCTTCCAGTTCCTTCATGTCCTTCTTTGCAACAAGAGCTTCAACTTCCTTGCGGAAATCTGCGTCTTTTTCTTCAGCAATATATTTTTTTGCTGCTTCAAGGATTTCATTCTGGTTCATAAAATTTATCTCCTATAAAATGAGTACCAAATAATGGAAAAGTATAGCAAATTACATTTACTTGTTCTATTATAAGATTAAATATTATATAAAAAAAATTGGAGAAACAGGAAATGAAAAAAATAATTTTTGCCATGGCTATGATGGCTTTCATCTGTTCCGCATTTACCTTTGCGGCAAAAGTCAAAAGAGTTGATTCCGATGAAATCATAGATCTCGACGGGTTCTGGAATGACAGCGATGTTAAAATTGTATGTGACAATCTCATAGACCAGTGTGTCAATTCCGCCGGAGTAAAAAGAAAGTCGGCTAAGATCGAGGAACGCACCGGTGAAGTTCCTTCCGCAATAATCGGCCGCATAAGAAATGAAAGTTCCGAACATATCGATACTTCCATCATTGAAATGAAATTCCGCAATGCCATCATCAACAGCGGTGTGATGAATTTCGTTGCCTCAAAGGGAGAGCGCGAGAATCTTCGTGATGAAAAGGATGACCAGCAGGAACATGCAGTTGATGCCAAGGCTCAGAACAATGAAATCGCCGCTGACTTCATGCTTATGGGAAGCGTAAAGACAATCATCCAGAAGGAAGGAAAGAAATCCGTTCGTGCATATTTCGTCTATGTTGAACTTGTAGATATCGAGACAAACAAAATTCTCTGGACTGGAGAAGATGATTCAATCAAGAAGGTTGTAAAGAAGTCACGCTTCAAGATGTAGAATAATTTTTCATGAAAAAAGTTTTTATTGCTTTTCTTTCTGCATGTTTGATTTATTTCACAGGATGTGCCTCGTCAAAATTTCCACAGGCGGAATTCGACAGCTGCTTTGAAAGCGGCGACTATGCAAGGTGTGCATCGCTTCTTGAAAAATCAAAGATGGCGGAAAAAATCGATACTGCCATTGACATCTCGTTGCTCAAAAACTATGCCGGCGACTATTCCGGATCCGCTAAATATTTTTCCATGACCAATCGCGCCATAGATGAGGCTTTCACAAAAAGCATCACAAAAGGAGTTGGTGCCGCTCTTGGAAATGAAAAAGCCGCCGATTATGACGGAAACGTCTATGAGTATCTCCTTGTGAACGCATTCAATTCCCTCAACTACTACAACCAGGGAAATCTTGAGGATGCTCTTGTTGAGATCCGCATGATAGAAAACAAGCAGAAAGAATACATCAGCAGGTATGGCGAGCTTGTTCTTTCTGACATGGAAGATACGGACAGTGCGGAAAGTTCTGCAAAAAGCCTTGGAATAAGGATCAACGACTATAGGGATTCATTGCCTGAAAAACCATCGAGGGAAGACGTGTATATGGATTCTTCGTTTGCCCACTATCTTGCGGCCCTCATGTATCTTTCTGATGGCAGCGGTGATCCTGAACTTCATGAAAAAGAATACCGTGCATTGAATCCAAATGGTGCAAAACTTAACGAGGACTTTAACCTTCCTAGGGGAATGGGAAGACTTGATGTGATTGCCCTTGCCGGAAAAATCAAGGAAAGGGTGGAAGGAAAAGTCGAGATTCCATTCTATATCTATGACATCCCTGAGATGAATCCCCATCTGAAATATGTATGGCCGACTGTAAATGGAGTTCCTGATGGAAACTATACGGTCAAGGTCACTGTCGTTGGCGGCGAGTCCAAGACTTTAGGTGTCGTAGAGAATTTTGATCACGCTGTAAACAAGGATGTTGCATCAAAGGCAAGCAAGGCATTTGCACGAAGTTTTGTCAGAAGCACAGTGAAGGAAGCAAGTGTCGTTGCCAGCGCCATCATAACATACAAGGCATGTGACAACGATTTTCTGCGCCAGCTTGCCCTTATTGCCATAGGGCCTTCGATAAATGCCATAAATCTTACGGAAACAGCAGACTTGAGACAGGCAAAATATCTTCCATCTCAGGTCCAGGGAGGAGGCTTTACCCTCGAGCCTGGAACCTATTCGATCAAAGTGGAATATTTTAATGGCAAAACTTTAATCCTCACGGAAGAAATAGAAGACATTGAAATAAAGTCTAATCAGATCACCATCGTTGAGTCTGTTGGCGTTGCCAGATGATTTTTGTAAACTGAAGGCTGCTTCGACTTAGCTCAGGGAGCCTTCGACTTTGTGGTTTTGCAGGATTGCTGAGCTTGTCGAAGTAGCCTGCAAATATTTATTCATCAGCTTTCTGTAGAATTTCTGTCTCCCACTGGAGAAGTTTCTTTTCAAGGTCTGGATTGTTTCCCTTTACATCGCACATTACACGGAATACAGGTTCTGTTCCGCTTGGACGCATCCAGATGAAGGCAACAGGTTTTTCATCTTTGCCATGGAAACGGATTTTGAGGCCACCATTGGAATTGTTCCAGTTGTTGGCACCGACTGATTCTTTTGTTCCGTTTGTAAGGCAACAGGTCCATGATGTGATTCCGTATTCTGCTTCAAGTACATCTTTTTTCTCTGACCAGAACTTTTCAAATTCAACTTTGAAATTTTCCTTGAGTTTTCCTTTGTCTTCCATCTTTACCTGGAGGACTGCACGGTCTTCGCTTACACCAGTTGTCGTGTATGCTGGCAATGTTTCGATGACGTCAGCAAGGGTGAAGTCATTTCTATATTTGTCTTCCTGTCCGCTTTTCTTGCACCAGATATGGAAGAGGCCTTCGCCGTATTTTGTGTCGCGGAGTGAAAGAAGTTTTACAAGGGCAAAAATAGTTGCGACCGGGTCACGGACTGCTGAAGGATAAGTTATGTTTCCGCCGTTGCTTCCTTCACCAAAGATTCTTACATTGAAACCTTCTGCTCTTTTTTCACGTGCAAGGTTGACTACATTTGCTTCACCGACTTCAGCACGGAAAACCTTTGCTCCAAGGGCTGATGCGATTTCATCTATGCGCATTGAAGTTGGGCAGTTGACTGCTACGGCAAGATCCTTTGCCGATGGGTTCTTCCAGTATTCAAATGAAAGCTCTGCCATAACGCAAAGGGCAAAAACTTCCTGGGCTGGAATTGGCTGGGCTGTCTGTTTTTTTTCGTTCCAATAAACAATGTTGCCACGGTCACCATCGCAGTCAGGCATGTAGCCAAGGAGTGCTGATGTGATTCCGTCTTTCTGCATCTGCTGCATCTTTTCTGCACAGTGGACAAGGTTCTCTGGTTCCGGAATGATGGCATGGACAATCTGTCCTGGAACATCGTTGAATGCTTCAAGCTTAATCTTGCATGACGGAATGAACTTCTTGTCGATGCTTGCACCACGGGCTGAACCGTTCATGTCGCAAACAAGAGTCAGCGGATTCTTTTTGCATGCCTTTTTGATTTCATTGAAGATCACTTTTGGGGCTGCAGGTTTTTCACAGCCACTTATTACGTGACGGATGAATTTTTCATAGGCTTTGAGGCTCTGCTTCTTGTAGTATTTTGCAGCTCCAACAGCAGGAATGCCTTCAAGCTTTTTCAAGAGAGCCTGCTGTTCTTCTTCCGTAATTTCTGCGCATTTATTCTTGAAACTCTCGATTACCTTCTTTGCTTCTCCACCTTCAAGAACACCACCGTCACTGAGACCGAACTTGATTCCGTTGTGGCCTACAGGATTGTGGCTTGCGGAAATATAGATGAATCCGTCGAAATTTTTTGCATAGGCCATGATTTCCGGTGCCGATGCATAGCCTAGGTAGACGCACTTGATGTCGCTGCATGTTGATGCGTTTAGGATTACACGTGCGATTTCAGCACCTGTAGGGCGCGTATCTGTTGCTATCACAACTTCCGGACTTGCCTTGCCGGTAACAGATTTTATGTATTCAGCAAAAGTTGTTCCAATAAGGTATGAAAGAACTTTGTTGTCATTGCCGATCTCTTTTGAAGTGCTTTCGCCGTCTTTGTCTTCCGTGAAAATCTTTCTCCATCCAGAAGCTGAAAGAATCATATTGTGTTCCATGTTGATTTCCTTGTTCTTATTTTCTGTATTTCTCAGCCTTGATCTTTCCGAACTGGCTGTAGTTGTTTTCCTTGTCGATGAATATGCATGCGATGAGGCTATCGAATTCTTTTTCCATTTCCGGTATCACTGCCTTTGTTTTTTCTTCACCCATGACGAAGGCTGCTGTTGAAAGACAGTCTGCCACGATGCTTTTTTTGCATGTGATTGTAACTGAAGCGTATCCACTTTCAGCCGGGAAACCTGTCTTTGTATCAATGATGTGGTGGTATCTTTTACCGTTCTCCATAAAGTAGCGTTCGTAGTTTCCGCTTGTGACAACCGAATTGTCCTTGAGCATCATCTTGAGAAGAGGTTCTCCTGCCGGGTTCTGTGGATTTTTTATTCCCACGATCCATGGAATGTGGTCTTCTTTTCTTCCAAAGGCATAGATGTTGCCGCCAAGATCAATTATGGCTCTTTTTGCCTTATGCTTTTTTAGGATTGAGACGACTTCATCTGTCGCATAGCCTTTGACGACTGCGCCAAGGTTTATGGACATTCCCTTTTCTGTGAGGAATATGGAATTTCCTTCCACCATGATTTTTTTATAATCGATTTTTTTGATGGCTTCTGCTATTTCTTCTTTAGACGGAACTTTTGCACGGTCCGTGTTTATTCCCCACAGGTTTATGAGTGGACCAGCTGAAATGTCAAGGGCACCGTCTGTAAGTTCAGAAACTTTCAGAGCGACATTCATTACTTTCGAAAAATCCGAAGAAACAGAAAGAGGCATGATGCCTGCGTTTTTATTGACTCTGTTTATCTCTGAGTCTGCTTTTGTAAGACTGAATTTATTTTCAAGATCAAGGAGCCTGTCTGTAATGTCCTTGTAAAGTTCATCCGTTCCATATTCAAAGGCATTCACTGAACATACTGTGTCCATGCACAGGATTGAAAGCGGTTCATGGGTGTTTTTTTCGCAACCCGGAATCAAAAGAACCAAAGCTGATAAAAGAGATGCGAAACAGATTGAACGATTGATATTGAAAGATTTTTTCATAGGAATTAACCAAGAACTATCGAAAAGTTTTAACGGGAATTTCAGTGTTTCTGAAATTCCCGTAGAATAAACTGAAGGCGAAGCCTTCAGTTTATTTCACTATTTAGCAAAGAAATTGACGTGTTAGCAATGCGAATCAAGAGTTTTCTTTGTAAAACTTTCAAGTTGCTTATTTAGCAACAAAGTTGACCATTTTACCCTTTACTACAATAACCTTTACGATTTCTTTGCCTTCAGTAAACTTCTTGTAGCCTTCTGTTTCAATGGCCATCTTTTTCATTGTCTCTTCATCACAGTCAGCTGCTGCCTCGAACTTGTCGCGGAGCTTACCGTTGATCATGACAACGATTTCCTTTGTATCTTCCTTGCAGTATTCTTCGCTGAAGGTTGGCCATGCTTCGTAAGCATTTGTGTTTGTGTGGCCAAGCTTTTCCCAAAGTTCTTCACCAAGGTGTGGAGCGTAAGGGCTGAGCATGAGGACGAATCCTTCCCACATGGCCTTTGGCATCTTTTCAACCTTTGAAGCTTCGTTGATGAAGATCATCATCTGGCTGATTGCAACGTTGAAGTCAAGGTTTGCTGTATCCTTTGTTACCTTTGCAACTGTCTTTGCGTAAGTCTTGCGGAGTTCCACAAGAGTCTTGTCTTCGATCTTTGCAGTGATGTCAATGTCTGCCATTGGTTTTTCGCTAACCTGCCAAACTTTATCAAGGAAGCGGTTGATACCAACGAGACCCTGTGT
>JAGHUO010000013.1 GCA_018064785.1 Candidatus Treponema equi | reverse complement strand
CCATGAATACATCAATATCAGCACAGGGCTTTACACTGGACAAGGATCAGCACGAACTTATCACAAAGAAGCTCGAAAGAATCAGCTATGCAGAGAACCTTATCGTGGATCTCATCATCCATGTAAAGGAAGACAAGAAATTCTATTTTGATACAACTGTAAACTACCGCTGGGGAGCAAACGCACACGTAACAGGTGACGACTTTGACTTTGCAGCAGCACTTAACAAGATGATGGATGTTCTCGATCAGAAGGTTAAGAAGGATAAGGATAAGGTTCAGGAAAAGAAGTAATTCTTCACTGAATGAATAGAAAAGGGCTGTCCGCGGAGAGAGGTGCAAACTTCCTAGGACAGCCCTTAATTTTTTTAAATGTTTATTAAATTATTTTGATTTCTAGATGAACAGCATGGAATCAAAACGGATGTCTATGACAGTGACATCATCAGGAAGCATGCTGTTTCCAATGTAGTTATCCACCGTGTACTTGATTTCATCGGCTACGTTCTCGGAACTCTTTGTATACAGATCGATGAAGAAATTCTTAGCGTTCTGATCTTCAAAGCGGAATCCATCATCATTCAACATGTCAGTGAAACCATCTGAGTAAAGTTCAAGATGGATGCCCTTCTTTGCCGCAAGAGTAGTATAAGGCTTCTTGGCATCCGGCTCTTCCCTGGACTTCTGCAAGGCCAGCTTGACGGCACCCATTCCAAACGGAGGCAGTTTTGGATCGATGCCCGCAACCTTAGGTCTTGGGTCGGCGTTACTTGAGTTGGCGTACACCAGATAGGTAGTTGTATGACCACAGTTGAATACCTGGAAGTAATGCTTCTTGAGATCAATGTATACAAATACTCCCGTGATGAAATTTCCCACAGGAACAACTGACTGAAGGTAATCGTCAAAATCAGAAAGAATATCAACAGGGTCCAATGAAAGATTGCCTATTGTTTTTCTGGCTTCAAAGAACGATATGGCGGCTACAGTAAGCAAGGAAGCCGCAACATTTTTTCCGGATACGTCACAACAGCAAATGAGAGACTGGAATTCTCCAAGCTTGAATGTCTTGTAGAAGTCTCCGCCTAAAGTATTTGCCATTCTGTTCCAACAGGTGATACCGAACTGGAATTTAGCAATATCTTCCGGCTTAGGGAAAAGTGATCTCTGAAATTCAGATGCCTTTTCAAGATCCTGCTTTCTGATGTGGTCCATTCTGTCAAGGAACTCATCAAGGGAAACGATGCCAAAGAAATTGCGTCTGTCAAAAACAGGGAAATAGACCGTTCCGTATTTCTTGTTGAGGTCTGAAACCTTTCCAAGGGTCTTTTCAATGTAATCCTTTGCCTGGAATATGGAAGAAACCTTGGAGGTCATTTCACTGATTGTGCGGGACATGAAACGCTTGAGGGCCGTATTGGTAGCTTCCTCAACGGTACGTCTGTCAATGATTCCCACAACGCGGTCATATTCCTCTACAGGAACAGCATTGAGATCAGGATTTTTCTGGAACAGCTCGGCCAAAGTATCGATTGTGGCAGTTCCGTTTACAGGCTCAATATACCTGGCAATGGAACCTATCTGCTTAGGTGAAAATTCTTTTGCGAATTTGTCGGATTCAGCCTGATCACGGATGATTTCCTCCGTACCGGTAAACTCCATTGCATCAATAAATTCACTTTCCATATAAGACTTTTTCCCCTCTAACTTTTTTCCAATCATATAATAAGAGTGCTGGAATTAAAAAGAAATGGAAAAAGTTGTCAAAATTTAGGAAATTTTCTGCATGGAGAAGGTCATTCCTACAATTATTGAGGAAACATTAGGATTTTTTTGACATAAAAAAAGTGAAGATTGAACGGACGGCTATTTTTCAGAGATTTCCTTAAGCCTGTCGTTCATTTTGTTGGCAATGTTCCTTGCGGAATACCAGCTGATAAATGTTATGGAACAGTACACCATGATGATCGTCACCTCAAAACCAATGATCATCTTCATGTCGTCTGCCGCAAACCATTCAAGGAGAAAACCTGTTATCACAACAATCACATTCACAAGGAGAAAGAAAAGGGCATTGATGGCAATGGAAACGCCTTTGGATATGTTCCATTCCTCAGACAGTTTTACAGGTATGTAGAGAATCGTAAACACAAAAGAAAGGCCAAGAACAGCAAAAACATAGGACAGTCCAAGATTTATGTCAAAGCCCCAGAAAACAGCGATGAAAATTCCGGAAAAAAGGAAAATAGCCGCAACCATCGATGAAAACATATTTACCATATTTATAACAAACTTCTTATCCATTTTAAGACTCTCCTAAAGACCAAGCATGCTTTTTAGAACAGGTACATACATTCTTGAGATTATGATCCTGCAGTCATTTTTCAATGTCGCCTCAAAACGGCTTCCAAAAGCAGGAGCAAGACTCTTCACTTGATTTATGTTGATTATGGTGGACTTGTTGGCACGCATAAAATTCTTTGGCGAAAGATTCTGCTCAAGCTGGTAAAGTTTTTCCTTTGATTCGAAAGCACCGTTTTTTGTGTAGGCAAAAACCAGGTCGTCAATGCTTTCCACATAAAGAATCTCTTCCTGATCGATAAGGACTATATTGTCATCCTTATGGAACACAAGCTTCTCACTGCCTGTCTTGAATGAATTGATGAGTTTCATAAGCTTGTCATCCAGGGCACAGCATTTGACGATGATTTCTTCTTCCTGCCCTTCCGGACAATCCAAAATGGTTACTTTCATAATCTATCCTTTTTTCCATTATATCACAGGGACATAATTTTCTCACCTTTCTTAAGGACAAGAGCTGCCTCTGATTCATTCTTCAAGATCAGATAACACTCGGCGGCAGAAGCATAGCAGTAAGCTATGACCACTTTGTCTTCTTCTGAGATGATTGTACCTTCAGTTCTTCTTTCATATATTTCAGCACACCTAAGGAAGTCCAAGGCTCCCTGTTCCGCCTTTCCGAAAACGGCATTTGGAACAGACACACTTACTTCCGCACGGTTCATAAGACAATCGACTTCGCAATCCTTTCCCTGTGAAAGCTGCACCCCCTTATCAAGATAAGTATAGGATTTTTTTACAAGTCCCATGGCTGTGAATACATTTGACTTTCCGCCTCTGATGGCAAGACAGGAACCATAGTAGGCATTGGCAACAGGGTTCTTTTCATCTTTTTCAACCATGGCCTTGAACAAAGGTTCCGCCTTTTCATGTTCATTTTCGTTGAAATAAAAATAGGCCTGATCGAATTCAGCATCACCGGTCTTCAAGTCATCAAAAGGAACCGAATCCCTCATTTCATTATATGCATTTTTGATTCTTTCAATGCTGTCTTTCATATTCTTTTTCATCTCCTTTGACTTCATATCCACATTCTGCGCCAACTGCAGTTCATCGCCGACATAGACGGTATGCACAGTATTAGGTGCTGTGTAGAGTTTCTGCAGTCTTTTTTCTTTAAGCGGAATCCTTGTCTTCACATGCTTGCCGTCTTCAAGAAAGTAGTTTTCGCAAGAACAGACGATTTTACCATCTCCATCCACAAGGACAGTCTTGTCCTTGCCAATGTTCAGTACATAGTCTTCACCTGAGGCATCCTTGATAACAACATCGACAGAAGAAAAGCTTCTTGCATCCACATCATAACGCTGCTCAATCTGCCAGTAGTCAGGATTCTGCTGCCATACGGCATCATAGACAGGCTGATAAACCTTGTATTCCTTAAGGTTCTTGTCATCATCGATTTCATCAATAAAATCCTTTGCAAGAATTCCGCCTGTAAAACCAGGACTTACTTTCAGATCCAGGGCATTTGCTACAATATCTCCCATGAAATCCTCACCGATGAACATCATTGGAATTCCAACAAAACAGGAAATGCTCACAAAAGCGGCGCTTAAATAAAACCTTACTCTTTTCATTTTTTTTCTCCATATTAGGCAACTATAAAATTAACAATCAATTCCATTGACCTGACAGAAAAACTTCCTGACATTACGACAAAGAAACTGAAGGCCGCAAAACGGAACAGAAGGGCCGGATCAAGGAAGGCTTGTACAGCTTTTCCGATTTTTGTGACAGGAGCTGGCTTGCAGCATCCCTTGGTGAATCTGAAGTCATAGGAGATGGCATTTTCGCTGCAGACTCCCATACATTCACCGCATTTTGCGCAGGTGATTTCAGGTTTTCCTTTTTTTTCTTTTATCGTAGTGATGTCGATGGCTCCAAAAGGACAGACCTTTGCACACTTCATGCAACCCTTGCATCTGTCAACATCTATCTTCACGCGGAATGCGCTGAACCTGTCCGTAAGGGATGCAAAGGCCCCGAAAGGACATAGCATGCTGCACTGTGTCCTTCTTTTTGTAAGAATTGGAAGAACGACTACCAGAGCCACAAAAAGGCCAGCAAAAATGATTCCGCCGATTATTGAAGGAATGGAATTCAAAGGCTGATATTCAGTAACAAGCTTAAAAGGACAAAACCATTCGCAATAGATTGCGGCCATTGCACCAAGTGATCCAAGGACGATGAAGGCAAAGAAACCAAACTGGAATTCCCTTATCTCACGGTTTTTTGAAAGAAGGTTTATCCTTGGCTTTTTTGCGATTGAAGAAAAACCCTGTTCCCATCCGCCGTAAAAGCAAACCCAGCTGCACCATCCACGGCCCAATGTGACAGTGAACATGAACCAGATGCAGAGCATTCCGGCTACAGCTGCATAGTGGCCTGTAATGCGTGCAGGGAATACAATGTTCTTTGTGATCAGAAATGGTGTAAGGACCTGTGGAATCGTAATGTGGCAGAAAGGAAGTTCCGCGCTGGAAAAAGCTTCCGATGTAATTGCCATGGAACCACGCTCAGCAATAAGGTCGTTTATGAAGCCTATTGAAAAGAACACTGCGTATAGAGTAAGGCAGATTCTTCTATACTTCATTCCAGTGCCCTTTTTCTTCTGCTCAAGGGATGTCATTCTTACAAAGCAGAAAAGAAGGAAGGCAGCATAGATCAGGCTGTACACTGAAAAATTATTTCCCAGGACGACAAAAAACAAAATGACAAAAGACATCATTATGGACTGGATGATCAAAATTGATTTCATAGATGGAGTCTCCTAAAACACAAGGGGCATAAGTCCCATGAAGAACATGAAATAGAATGCAAGAAGTTTTTTTGTTATTCCTGCGATTCTTTTCAGAACCGGAACTCTTACTGCCGCAAAAGGAATTCCAAGATAAGGAATAAAATACGGAAGGGATCCAATATAAAAGAAAATCATATAAAGGAATCCTGTCTTTCCGCCTGTCATTGTCCTGAACATGGCAGTCCATAAAGGAGGACAGATGTGAAGTCCAACAGAAAGACCTGTGAGGGCTGCAGTCACATAATCGTTGGAAGGTCTGTCAAACTTGCATCCATGTGAGCATCTGCTGTTGAAAAGGAGACTGAGGCCACAAAGAATATATGCGTAATAGGAAAGCTTTCTTGCGAAGGAAGGATCAAAAAATTCCCCTGCAAGGATTCCAAGGCATGAAAGAACGATACCAAGAATAAAATAAGTCAAAAGACGGCTGCCAAGGAAGATTCCCGTAAGGACTGCATTTCTTGAAAAACCATCTTTCTCTGAACTGAACAGGAAAGGCACAAGTACTGGAGCGCAGTACATGGTGCAGTAAGTTCCTGTTGAGAAACCAAGTGCTATTGCTTCTAAAACCATGCGACCAATATAACGTCACACAATCCAGAAGAAAATATGAAAAAATGCAAGTTGCAGAAACAGAAAGGTAAGTTGCAGAATTTCAGGGGCAAAAAAATGCCGCAGTCAAAAACCGCGGCATAAATGCATCTAAACTGGCATTTTACTGATAAACTCGAACATAATCGATGTCCATTGAAGCTTTCTTAAGTTCTTTGTCGATACCCTGCTGTCCGCCCCATGTTCCTCCGATTGCAACATTGAGGATCAGATAGTATGGATGGTCAAATGGCCATTCTTCCCAGGTCATGTGTGGATTTTCTGTCTCATAGAAAGTCTCGCCATCATAAACCCAGCGGATGATATCTTCTGTCCAATAAACGGCATATGTATGGAATTTCTTTGTAGCACCTTCAAGAATGTCGCTTCTTGTCTTCTGGTTGCCCTGCTTGTGGTTGAAGGCTTTTGAATGAACTGTGGCATGTACCCTGTCCTTGTCAAAGCCAACATGCTCCATGATGTCGATTTCGCCGGAACGAGGCCACTGTCCATATCTGTTGGCTTCAGGCATCATCCAGATTGCAGGCCATGTTCCAACACCTTCAGGAAGCTTTGCGCGTACTTCAATATAACCGCCTGTCCATTTTCCCTTGTGCTCTGTCTTCATGCGGGCACTTGTCCATCTGCTGGACTTGCCTTCACGCAAGGCTGTGATTGTACAGATTCCTTTGTGAACGTTTACATTTTCCGGCTTGTCTGTATACTTCTGGATTTCTCCATTGCCCCAGCCGTTCTGGTTGCCGATGGAATAGCTCCACTTGCTGTCATCAGGCTTTCCTTCGTAGTCAAATTCATCCGACCATACAAGGGACATGCTGTCCTTTACGTAATCAGGCAGAGGGGCTTCCTTATCCTTGCAGCCAATGAAAAGAGATGCAACTCCCATAAAAACCAATGCAGAAAAAACTACCTTCTTCATAAAAACTCCATAAAAAAAGTCATTCCAGCCACGATCTTTATAGAACCGAATCCGGAATGACTTTATTATAAGACACTTTTTAAGGGTGTAATACTAAATTTTTTTGCTTTCTACTGAAAATCTTTAACGCCATCAAGATCAAGTGTGGCAAAAAGATCATCTATAGTCTCTTTGCGGCGGATGACCTTTGTTGTTCCGTCTGTGCGGAGAAGAACCTCACCACAGCGGAGTTTGCCGTTGTAGTTGAATCCCATTGCGCGACCGTGGGCACCTGCGTCATGAAGAATGACGTAGTCACCGATGTCGATCTTAGGAAGAGAACGCTGGACAGCAAACTTGTCCGAATTCTCACAAAGAGAACCTACAACATCGTATACGTGGTCACATGGCTCCTTTTCCTTGCCAAGAACGCTGAGCTCATGGTAGCTGCCGTAAACACCAGGACGCATGAAGTCTGCCATACAGCTGTCAAGGGCGATGTATTCGCGGTAAATGTGCTTTTCATGCACTGCCTTTGAAACAAGGTAGCCAAATGGACCTGTAATAGGACGGCCGCATTCCCAGTAGATTGCCAGTGGATCAAGTCCAGCCGGAACAATCACACGGTCATATTCTGCGCGGATTCCCTTTGCGACATAGTCAAGGTCAACTGCCTTGTCGCCAGGCTTATACGGAATACCGATACCACCGCCAAGGTCAACGAATTCAATAAAAACCCCGCACTTTTCCTTGATTTCAGCACAAAGTTCAAACAGGAGTTTTGCAGTGTCCACAAAGAAGTCCGGATTAAGCTCATTTGAAGCAACCATTGTATGAAGTCCAAAGTGCTTTACACCTTCAGCCTTGCAGCGGGAATATGCCTCGAGGATCTGTGCACGTGTAAGTCCGTACTTTGCTTCCTCAGGCTTACC
>JAGHUO010000156.1 GCA_018064785.1 Candidatus Treponema equi | reverse complement strand
CAATCGTAATGTTCACATCAAGCTTCCTTGCTATGACTGTGATTCCAGGTATCCTGACACTTGCAGATCCTAAGTTCATCAGACCAAAGGGATCAAAGGCTTCAGGCGAAGAATAATTCTTCGATCAAAGTAAACAAAACGGTGCCGGATTTTTCTGACACCGCATGAAAAGACAGCCGGCTGTCTTATGGTCGGCTGCCTGATAAAAAACAAAATACTACATTCGTGGAGGATGAAATTATGAAAAAACTTACAGTATTGGCTACAGTAATGGCAATGGGTGTTGCAGCAGCATTCGCTGACACAAAGGGTGTTGAAATCATGACTAAGGTACATGATGTAAAGAAACCTGATTTCTCTGTTGCAAAGGCAGAAATGAATCTTATCGCAAAGAACGGCTCAGTAGATGAAAACCGTGTATTCTGGGAATACGGTGCAAACATGAAGAAGGCCGACGGAAACAAGGATATCACAAAGATGGTAATGAACTTCATCGCACCGGCTGGATATGCAGGTACACGCTTCCTTCAGATTGAAAACGGTCCAGAAGACGGAAAGTTTGTTCGCCTTAAGACAGACGCTAACCCACGCCGCGTCAACTCAAGCGAAGATTCAAAATCATTCCTTGGAACAGACGCTTCATACGGTGACCTTAAGACACGTGAAGTTGAAGATGACAACCACACATACCTTAGAGATGAAAACCACCACGGTTTCGACTGCCACGTAATCGAAAGCGTAGCAAAGGATCCTTCTTCAAGCCAGTATTCAAAGAAGGTTGTATGGATCGACAAGGTAACAATGTATCCTGTTTACACAGAACTCTACGACAAGAACGGAAAGCTTGAAAAGCAGCTTACAGTAAAGACAATCAAGAACGTTGACGGATACGACATCCCAATGGACAACGAATACAAGAATGTTCAGACAGGACATTCTACACAGCTTAAGATTTCTGCTGTTGTAGTAGACAAGCAGGCTCTTGCTCTTATGCAGAAGATGAGCATCAATCCTAAGACAGTATTCACACAGAACTTCTTGAAGAACGGAAAATAATCTTCGCCAGCACGAAGCTTGTTTCCGGCAGGAATTGATCAAAACGCAGTCCGCGTCTTTTTGCCAGGCGCAAAAACGTCGATTCCTGTGGACTTCTTAAAATGACACTTTGATGGACTGTCTAGAAATTAGGCAGTCCACTTTTTTGGAGATAATGATGAAACTTACAAAATATACAGCTTTTGCAATGGCAGCAGTTCTTGCTTGTACAGGTGCATTTGCACAGGATTTTGATGACTTTGGGGACTTCGGCGATATCACAGGCGGAACATCAGGTGGATCAGCAAGCCCTATTTCCATCAGTGGAGAAGCAAAGATCGAAGCCCGCGGATACTTTGATACAGATCCTTCAGAAGAAGGTATCAACAATGTAGATGGAAAGAAAGAAATCGAGACAGCAGCAAAGCCATCTGCAAAACTCAACTTCAAATACAGCGGTGCTACAGTTGAAGGCGAAGTAAACCTTAAGCTTGATAAAAACTCTCTTACAGAAAACAAAGAAGATGTCCTTGATGAAGCAATCGTTCGCGGATTCTTCATGGACAACGCTTTGACAGTAGAAGCTGGTAAGATGCGCACTATCTGGGGAAAGGGAGACCGTCTCCATGTAATCGACAACTTCAACGCTGACGACTACTCTGACTTCATCATCCCACTCTACTCTGACAGAAGACTTTCAATGCCAATGCTCAAGGCAAGTTACGCTTTCCCAAAGAACAACATGGTTCTTGAAGGAATCTGGACACCTTGCATGACACCAGACCGTTTCGCAACAAGCGGAAGATGGGTTCCTGGAAAGGTTGCGGCAATCAAGG
>JAGHUO010000077.1 GCA_018064785.1 Candidatus Treponema equi | reverse complement strand
AAGGGCAGTCCAGCGGTTTATGTTTGCGTTTATTGATGTGCGCAAGGTAATGGCAACTTTCTTGAAACCATATTTGTCTGCAAGTTTTTTTGCGACGGTCTTGTATCCGTTCTTGTTCAGCTTGCCGTTTTCAATGTCGGTGTCATCGGCTTCGATTCCAAAGACATCCTTTGCATCCTCTTCGTTGGCAACGCAGACATCGGCGTAGGGAGCGATTTTTTCCATGGTCTCCTTTGCCTGTTCCTTCGTCCATAGCTTGCTGCGGTAATTAAGGTCAATGCTTACCGGAACACCTTTTTCCCTGGCTTTTCTGCAAGCTTCTATACAAATATCTGGTAAATTTCCACCCAAAGCAGGAGTGATTCCGGTTACATGGAACCAGTCGGCACCATCAAGAATCTTGTCCCAGTCAAAATCTGCCGAGGAACTTTCCGCAATGGCAGAACCAGCCCTGTCATAGATGCATTTTGAAGGTCTCTGGCTTGCACCGCGTTCATTGAAGTATATTCCCACACGGTTTCCGCCACGGGTGATGAAGGAAGTGTCCACACCAAAACGGCGCAAGGCATTCACAGCGCACTGGCCTATTTCATGTGAAGGTAGTTTTGTTACATATACGGAATCTGCTCCAAAATTTGCCAATGAGACAGCCACGTTTGCTTCCGCTCCACCAAATGTAGTGGTCATTTTGTCCGACTGGACAAACCTGTAGTATCCTTCCGGCTCAATGCGGAGCATCAACTCGCCAAATGTAACGATTCTCATTATTTTCCTGCCAATGGAGTGTCGTGGAGCACCAGGTAACGGCTTGCGTATCCATGGAAATAGTCATCGTCTGTAAGTGTGTATGACATTACGCTTCTGCGTGCCGTATCGGCGGCTTCGATCTTTCCGTTCTTGTCCATGGTTTTTGTACCGTACTCACGGATTCCGTTTTTTGCATTACCACGAGGATAGATGGCCAGATTCATGTCATCATCCCATACGATTTCAGGACTGTACCAGTCGTCGATGACACAATCAACGAGGGCAAGACTGTCCCAATCCTTTGTGCTTGTGGCGCTGCCTTTCCCTTCAGTACGGATGATATACGCTGTTGTCTTGTTTTTTCTGTCACCTGTAAAACGACAGTTTTTGAAAACAAATCCTGATTTCTCTGCTATGGCCTGACTGCTTACAACAAAGCCGTCCATGTCTCCACGATTGTCTTCACGGACATAGATGGTGCAGTCTTCAAAATATGCTGTTTCTGCTTCTCCGTAGATGAAGTCCTTGTCACCTGAAATCTCACATTCAGTAAAGAGGCTGTTTCCTTTCACATAGAGAGTATTCTGACGACCGATGAGACGCATGCCCTGGCATGCAAGTGTTCCGGTTGTATTGTTCCATACGAGGGCTTCCGCACTGTCAGCGAGAGTGTTTCCTTCCATCACTGTCTTTACGTGTGTATTTTCAAGGGTTATGTTCTTCATTGTTACGCTTGTTACGTTTGGTCCGAACACGAAGACACCTCTGTTGATAAGTCCCTTGTTGTATGATTCACAGTTGTCTGCCTTGATTACACAGTCTTCTGCTTTTGTTCCGGCTGTACTTTCAATCACAACAGGATTCGGAAGATTGTAGCGTACTGATTCTCTGTATACACCTGGTTCAAGGATGATATGTACCGCGCTTTCTTTTGAAAAACTACCAGATGAGGACATTTCCTTGATTTTCTTAAGGGCAGCTGTCAATGCTGCAGGTGATTTTGAACTAACGTTTATTTCAAGCATAATAAAAGTATAGGATAGAAATAAATAAATAGCAAACATAATAAAACCGGTTGTTTCCATAACACTTTTTTCTTTTGCATGTCATTTATCTTTGAAATCCGTTTTTTTTTGTTGCGGAATATTTAAAGTGATGTATTCTAGATATTGGAGGAAATTAAAATGAAAAAGATTTTTGTATTGCTTGCTGCTGCACTTTTGTGCACTGGTGCTTTTGCTCAGACAGTTAAGAGCTGGTCAGGATTGGGTGATGCTGACAACGGAGGCTCAAGTACAGCTAACGTAAGCGTTAAGGACGGAGTTACAAACTTCTCTGGTGTTGTTACAACAAAGTTCCAGTACGGATACGCAACACTTACAATGGATGCTGATCCAAGCTTCACAGAAGCACTTAAGACAGCAAAGGGTCTTAAGGTAACTGTAAAGGGTGACGGAAAGAAGTACAACTTCCGCGTTGAAACAAACGACAGACCAGACTACTGCTTCCATCAGTATGCAGTTCAGGCTACAGCAAAGGAAACAACTTATACAATCCTTTACAAGAGCCTCAAGCAGGATTCATGGGGAAAGCAGGTTCCTTTCAAGCCTGAAAACATTACTCAGGTTTCGTTCCAGACAATTGGACAGCCAATCAACAGCTACAGCCTTGATGTAGTAAAAGTTGAAATCATAAAGTAATCTTTTTTTGCTGCTAAAATTTTGCCCCGTGATGGATTCCATCACGGGGCTTTCTTTTTGTCCCAAGGACTTTACTATAGTTTTGCAAGAGCCTCTTCAAGAGACATTCCTGCATAATCCTGCGCATGGAAAATTCTTCCAGACTTTCTGTCATCTGCGAAGGCTCCAAGGATGATTCCAGGAATCGCGCTTTCAGGAGCATTTGGTGCTGAGTTGCCGCCAAGGTCTGTACGGCACCATCCCGGATCCGCAAGGTTGATCATTACATCAGTTCCTTCAACTGTCGTTCCAAGATCCCTTGTGACCTTATCCAGCGCTGCCTTGCTTGCCGAATAACCCGCCTGCTGAGGTTCCTTGTCTATTCCGCTTGTAGTGTTGACGATTCTTCCAAATCCACGTTTCACCATTGCAGGCATGAAATGATATACAATCATCATAGGAGCGATCGTGTTGACCCTGAAGCTTACGTCGTAATCACTGGCGGGTGTCTCAAACCAGTCGCTGCGGTAAGCAATCTGGAGTCCGGCGTTGTTCAATATGATGTCCACATCAATGCCTAAGGCATCTATGTCAGAAATCATTTTTTCCACCTGGGCAAGATCATTCAGTTCCGCCTGCACGCAATGAACCTTTATGCCCTGTGCTCCAAGTTTTCCTGCGAGTGCTTCAACATGACTTTTTTCCCTTGCATGGAGAATAAGATTGCATCCCCTGGCTGCCATGAACTCAGCGGCAAGTTTTCCCAAACCGCGGCTTGCACCTGTTACAAGTGCCCATTTTCCCTTTACGTCTGTCATAAAGCAAATTGTATTTCATTGATTCAGTTTGTCAAAAAAAATCTGTTAATTTAAAAAAGAAAAGGTGCACCATGATGATGCACCTTGTATCCTATTCTACTTCAACTGCCTCGGTATCGATCAGACGGTCCATATACCATTTGATCTTTTTCCATTCTTCCTGGACATTCTTTGTCTTTTTTCCAAGGCGGGCAAGATATTTTACGGCAGTGCCAAGATTGAAAGCCGCACCTCCGGTGATTCCGCTTGTAAAAAGTTCTATGATGTCGATGGCTTCTATTCCGCTTTTGTTTAGGTAACGCTTTGGATGGTTTGTGACGGCCTTGTCTGCTTCATCCTCGCTGTCGAATTTTTCTGTAGGGGCTTCTGCCTGGGCTGCGATGATTCCGTAAATTTCGTTTCCGTCTTTGCTGTGGCTGAATTTTTCATATTCCTTTTTTACAAAGATAACCTGTGCCATTTCGTTGAGAACTTTTGCGGCCACTGCCGATGGCATTTCCTCACTGTATTTTTTTACCAACTCAACTGCTTCTGTCGTTGAAATTTTTCTGCTCATTTTTTCCCCCTGGAATATGTTCCATTAAAATATAGTAGAGATTTTGCAAACTCACAACGTGTTGTACATTCTTTTTTCAAATTTTTCGATTTCCGTTTTATGTGATATAATTTGTCAATTAACGGAGGCAACTTATGCAGCAACTTGAAAAACAGTTTCATATTCATTGTGTCGAAGGCGATGTCGGTCGCTATGTAATTCTTCCTGGAGATCCTGGACGTGTTGAATCAATCGCAAGACTTTTTGACGACGCTCATTTCGTTGCTTCAAACCGCGAATTCACAATATGGACCGGAACCCTTGAAGGCGAGAAAGTTTCTGTCTGCTCTACAGGAATCGGTGGACCTTCTGCATCAATCGCCATGGAAGAACTTCACAATATCGGCGCAGATACTTTCATCCGCGTTGGTACCTGTGGCGGAATAGACATCGATGTAAAAAGCGGAGACGTGGTTGTCGCAACCGGTGCGATCCGTTATGAACATACAAGCCAGGAATATGCGCCTATTGAATATCCTGCGGTTCCTGACTTTGGAATCACAACAGCTCTGGTAAATGCCTGCAAAAACTTAAACAAAAGCTGGTGCACCGGAGTAGTGCAGAACAAGGACTCATTCTACGGACAGCACAGTCCTGAAAAGTCTCCTGTCTCTTATGAACTTCTTCAGAAGTGGGAATCATGGAAGCGTCTTGGAGTAAAGGCCAGCGAAATGGAAAGCGCCGCTTTGTTCGTTGTTGCCGCTGCCCTTGGTTGCCGTTGCGGAAGCTGCTTTCATGTAATCTGGAACCAGGAACGTGAAAAGCTTGGTCTTGACCAGGACATGAGCGAGGACACAAGTTCCGCAGTGCAGGTCGGTGTCGAGGCCCTGAGACTTGTAATCAGACAGGACAGGGAAGAAAAAAAGAAATAAGATGCCGCAGCCTAGAAACCTGACAACTGACAGTGTCTTAAGAAGCATACTTTTCTTTTCGATTCCATATCTTTTCTCATCTTTTCTGCAGACCCTTTATGGAATGGCGGATCTTTTCATAACCGGCCAGTTCAATACAACTGCGGAAATCACCGCAGTCTCCATCGGCAGCCAGGTCATGCATATGTTCACAGTCATGATTGTTGGACTTTCCATGGGTACAACAGTCAACATCGGCAAGGCTGTCGGTGGTCAGGACAACAGGCAGGCAGCTTCTTTCATGGGAAATTCCGTTTCTCTTTTTGCAATACTTTCCATAGGTCTTACGGCAATTCTGCTGCTGCTGGTACATCCCATAGTCCAGCTTGTATCAACCCCAGCAGAAGCCGTGGAAGAAACTGTGAGATATCTTACTATCTGCTTTCTCGGCATTCCTTTCATCACGGCATATAACGTCATCTCCTCAATATTCCGTGGCCTTGGAGACTCAAAGACACCAATGCTTTTTGTCGCCATTGCATGTGTACTCAACATCGCTTTGGACTATCTTTTAATCGGAACCTTTGGAATGAAGGCATCTGGTGCAGCCCTTGCCACTGTGATCGCCCAGGCCTTCAGTGTCCTTATATCTCTTGCGGTCATACTGAAATCAAAAAACGGAATACATCCAGCTGGAAAAGATTTCATCCTTCATAAAGATACTTTCTTTCCAATTTTGAAAATCGGAATTCCTGTCTCACTTCAGGAAGGTTTCATCCAGATCGCTTTTCTTGTGATCACAATAATCGTAAACAGACGTGGTCTTGTTGATGCCGCCGCAGTAGGAATCGTTGAAAAAATAATCTGCTTCATTTTCCTTGTTCCGTCTGCAATGCTTTCAACAGTATCCGCCTTGTCAGCACAGAACATTGGCGCCCAGAAGCCAGAACGAGCAAGAACGACTTTAAGATATGCAATGACCATATGCTTTGTTTTTGGTCTTGCAGTCGCTTTAATTTTTCAGACAGTTTCAGAACAGGTGGTTTCAATATTTGATAGAAACCAGGATGTGGTTGTCGCAGGAGGACAATACCTTAGGTCCTATATCTTCGACACCATGTTTGCAGGACTCCATTTCTGTTTCTCCGGCTATTTCTGCGCCATCGGAAAGTCATGGATATCATTCATGCACAACACCATATCGATTCTTCTGATACGAATTCCAGGATCCTACATGCTTTCGGTTCTATTCACCGACACCATATATCCTTTGGGTTTTGCGGCAATGACAGGATCTATCCTAAGTGCGGTAATCTGTGCCATTGCCTATTTTGCTTTAAGAAAAAAATCTATTTAACTGCGATTGCTTCGACTTCACAAAGAACATTCTTTGGAAGCTGCTTCACAGCCACACATGAACGGGCAGGTTTAGAAACGAAGTGCTTCTCATAGATTCCGTTGAATGCGGCAAAGTCTCCCATGTCCGCAAGGAAGCATGTTGTTTTTACAACATTTTCCATTCCGCTTCCAGCAGCCTTCAGAATCTCCTCAACATTTTTGCAGACCTGTTCCGTCTGTTCCTCGATGGTCGTCGCCTTGATTGTTCCGTCTGCAGGATCTATCGCTATCTGGCCTGAGGTAAAAATGAATCCATTGGCAACGTATGCCTGGCTGTATGGACCGATTGCCTGTGGTGCTTTTTCTGTACTTATTTTTTTCATCGTTGATCTCCTTCATTGCATTGATGCTGGATTTCATTTTAACAAATGAACCATGGCGGCGCAAACAAAAAATGATATACTTTAAACATGATCTATCAGAATGTAGTACCAGGAATTTTCATCTCACGCCCAAACCGTTTCATAGCTCATGTTGAAATAGACGGAAAGGAAGAAACCGTCCATGTGAAAAATACAGGCCGCTGCAAGGAACTTTTGATTCCCGGAGCAACTGTATATCTCGAAGATTTTAAAGGACGCATGGGCTCAAGAAAATTACGTTACTCACTGATTGCCGTTGAAAAGTTTTGTGGGAATTCCAACAAAACAAAATTAATAAACATGGACAGCCAGGCTCCCAACGCCGTCATAAAGGAAGAATTCCAAAAAAGCGACATCAATTTCAAACCGGAATGCACCTATGGAAATTCACGTTTTGATTTTTACTTTGAGAAAACAGATGATGTTGGAAATACAACAAAAGGATTTCTTGAGGTAAAAGGATGCACTTTGGAAAATGACGGCTACTGCAGATTTCCTGATGCTCCGACGGAAAGGGGAGTGAAGCATCTTGAAGAATTGATCGATGCTAAAGAAAAAGGCTATTGGGCCGGCGTACTTTTTCTGATTCAGATGGAACAGGCTAAGGATTTTGCACCCAACGACGAGACCCACAAGGCCTTTGGAGATGCCCTCCGACTTGCGGCAAGCAAAGGCGTTGAAGTCCTCTGCTACAACTGCAATGTTACACCGGATTCCCTTTCAATCAAGGATAAAGTAAAAGTTATTTTATGACATGGATTGCAAACCGCACCGTCATTGCGAGCCCGAAACGGGCGTGGCAATCCAACCCGCTTCATCGCATAAAAAAAGCCGGCGCTTCACTTGAAGAACCGGCTTTCATTTTTTAACCTCTAAAGGTCATTTATTTGCTCAAATATTGCCGCAAGCTTGCGCTTGCTACCGAGTTTTACTTTGGTCGCAATGCTCCCATTTTTGCTTCGCAAAAACCAGTAAAACTCGCAGTTCTATTACTTACTCAAATATTCATTAATAGAAGCAGCTGCCTTGCGGCCTTCACCCATGGCAAGGATAACTGTTGCGGCACCAAGAACGATGTCTCCACCAGCCCAAACCTTAGTCATGCTTGTAGCCTGCTTTTCATCAACTGTGATGTGACCGTGGTCATCAACCTTGATCTCTGGAGTTGTTGCAGGAATCAATGGGTTAGAGTTGTTACCGAGGGCAACGATTACAGCGTCACAAGGAATCTCGTGTTCAGAACCCTTGATTTCAACTGGACGGCGGCGTCCCTTTTCATCTGGTTCACCGAGTTCATAAGAAAGAGCCTTTACAGCGCGAACCTTTCCAAAGTTTTCCTTGTCTGCAGGATCATCATAGCCGAGGATCTCAACAGGGTTCTCGAGGAACTTGAATACAACTCCTTCTTCCTCTGCGTGTGCAACTTCTTCACGGCGAGCTGGCATTTCGTTTCTTGAACGGCGGTAAACAACATAAACCTTTTCAGCACCAAGGCGAAGAGCCATACGTGCGCCATCCATAGCAACGTTACCACCTCCACAAACAACGACTGTCTTTGCATGGTAGTAAGGTGTGTCTGCCTTTTCTGTATCGTAAGCCTTCATGAGATTTGCACGTGTAAGATATTCGTTTGCAGAGAAGACACCGATGTAGTTTTCACCAGGAATACCAAAGAACTTTGGAAGACCTGCACCTGTTCCTACAAATGCTGCATCGAATCCCTTTTCTGTAAGGATCTGCTGAACAGAAGTTGTACGTCCAACGAGAGTGTTGTACTCAAACTTGACTCCCATCTTCTCAAGGTTTTCAACTTCCTTCTTTACGATCTCTTTTGGAAGGCGGAATTCTGGAATTCCGTAAACCATAACACCACCGGCCTTGTGGAATGCTTCGAATACTGTAACATCATGACCTGCACGGCGGCAATCAGCAGCTACAGTCAAACCTGCAGGACCTGATCCAACAACAGCAACTTTCTTTCCTGTTGAAGCAGCAACTGTTGGAACTGTTGTAAGGTTGTTGTTTCTTTCATAGTCTGCGACAAAGCGTTCAAGACGTCCGATAGAAACTGACTTTTCTGAATTCTTGTAAACCTTGCCGACTGTACACTGACCCTGGCACTGGTTTTCCTGAGGACAAACGCGTCCACAGATAGCAGGAAGAAGGTTTGTTCCCTTGATGATGTCAACGGCAGCCTTGAAGTCTCCCTTTGCAACCTGTTCAATGAATGATGGAATCTGAACGTTTACTGGACAGCCACTTACACAAGGAGCATTCTTGCACTGAAGACATCTCTGTGCTTCAACCATTGCCTGCTCTGCAGTATAGCCAAGGGCAACTTCTGTCATCTGACGTGCGCGAACAAGTGGTTCACCAGAAGGCATTTCCATCTGTGGAATCTTCATGCGGTCTGGATTCTTAAGTTCCTTTCCTTCAATCTTTGCCTTCTCTTCAATGGCAATTTTATTAAGTTCATCTATAGTCATGTGACTCATTTCTTATTCTCCCAAATTAGTGCAAACCAATGTTGCACTTGTGCTTAGCTTCCTGTTCTTCCTTTGCAAAGCTCTTCATGCGCATCATCATGTTGTCCCAGTCAACTTCATGTGCATCAAAGTCTGGACCGTCAACACAAACGAACTTTGTCTTTCCGCCAACGCTTACACGGCAACCACCGCACATACCAGTTCCGTCGATCATAATTGTATTCAAGGAAACTGTTGTCTTTATGTTGTACTTCTTTGTTGTTGCAGCACAGAACTTCATCATGATAGGAGGTCCGATGGCGATTACTTCTGCAGGTGGAACCTGGCTCTGGCAAAGCTCATCAAGAACTTCAGTAACGAGACACTTGCGTCCTTCTGAACCATCATCTGTACAGATGATAACTTCATCACAGACAGCCTTCATTTCATCAACGAAAATGAGGAGGTCCTTGTTGCGGGCACCTTCGATGAGGATAACCTTGTTTCCTGCAGCCTTGAGGGCCTGAACGATAGGGTAGAGTGGAGCTGTACCGAAACCACCGCCAACGCAAACTACAGGGCGGTCATATTTTTCAATTACAGAAGGAGTTCCAAGAGGACCGAGTACACCACCAAGATAATCGCCTGCCTTAAGGTTGGCAAGCTTCATTGTTGAAGCACCGATTGGCTGGAAAGCGATTGCAACCCAACCTTCTTCCGCATTTGCATCAGCGATTGTAAGAGGAATGCGTTCATTCAAATCCTGGTCAACCATTACAATCAAAAACTGTCCGGCCTTGCGGTTCTTTGCAATATCCGGAGCTTCAAATTTCATGTAGTAAACAGCCTCTGAAAGGTGTTTCATTTC
>JAGHUO010000133.1 GCA_018064785.1 Candidatus Treponema equi | reverse complement strand
AAATTCTTGAGTGCAGATCAGTTGAAATGTGCAACACCGTTGCCGGACTCGCAGGAGAAGAAACCTGCTGCGTAACCTATTGCATCAGTGTATTCCTTCTGCACGTTCTCGATGAAAGAGTCAACCTTGTCCTTGTGTACCAGGGCGATGGCGCATCCTCCAAAACCGGCGCCGGTCATGCGTGCACCAAGACAGCCTTCCTGTTTCTGGGCTGTGGCCGCAAGAGTGTTCAGTTCTATTCCGGTTACTTCGTAATCTTCGTCAAGGGATCTATGGCTTTCGTTTAGAAGGCTGCCAAGTTTTGCAAGGTCTCCTGCCTTCAGTGCCTCGACGGCATCAAGGACACGCTGGTTTTCATATACGCAATGCTTTGCGCGTTTTGCAAGAATCTCGTCTGAAATGAACTTCTTGCTTTCTTCCCACTGTGCAGGAGTAAGCTGGCACAGGGCGTCGATTTTGATTCCGTTGTCCTGAAGGATCTTGAGCGCTTCCTCGCACTGTCCGCGGCGTTCATTGTATTTTGAATCCGCAAGACGGCGCTGCTTGTTTGTGTTCATTACCACAAAGCGGTAGTCTCCAAGCTCGAGTGGCGCATAGCTGTATTCAAGGGTGTTGCAGTCCAGTACTATGGCTGTCTTTTCCTTTCCGACGCTGATGATGAACTGGTCCATGATTCCGCAGTTGACGCCCATGAAATTGTGTTCGCTCATCTGTCCAAGCTTTGCGATCTCAACGCGGTCGATGTTGAATCCGAATGTCTCGCTTACCGCATAGGCAAATCCGCATTCCAAAGCAGATGAAGAGGAAATTCCGCCTCCAGCCGGAACGTTCGATGCCATGAGTACTTCAAATCCGCAATCGAATCGGCAGCCCTTTGCCTTGAGCTGGCTTAAAATGCCGTTGAGGTAGTTTGCGAAGTCGTCTTCCTTTCTGTATGCAAAATTGTCCGTGATATCAAACTGATGGGTGCCTTCAAACTGGATGCTTCTGTAGAAGATCTTGTTGTCCTGGCGTTTTCTTATTGCCACGTAAAGGTAGCGGTTTATTGCTGCGGGAAAAACCTTTCCGCCGTTGTAGTCGATATGCTCGCCGATGATGTTGATTCTAGCCGGAGAAGAGAAAACCTGGATGCCTTCTTCTGTTCCGCCGTAGGTCTTTACGAAATCTGCCTTGAGGTCTGCAGGATTGTATTCATTTTTAGTGAGGGAATTAGCCATGGTCTGTCTCCTTGCTTTTTATTGTAGTGATAGTAATACTATCGTATTATCAGGCGGAATGTATAGAATCTTCTTGCCTGCCACAGGAAAACATAGTAATCCACAAAGGGACTTGCTTCAACAAAACAAAAAACACCTTGCGCAAACAGTTGCTCAAGGTGTGCTTCTTAAAATCAGTTGCTAAAGGCCTCTACGGCAGACAGGGCCTTGTGGTCCAGGTCAAAGAGAGCCTGGTTTTCCCAAGGACTTCCTTTTGCAGGATCCTTTCTGTCCAAGGTCATCCAGTCGCCTCCAAAGTAGAAGAATCCTTTTCCTCCGTTGATGTAGATTATTTTCTTGAGTTCCTCAAGGTAGTTCTTCTGGTTGTATTTTGATGGCTTGATGATCTTCTTTCCGCTGTAGCTGCCGAAGGCAAGGTTTGGAACGTTCATCAGGTTGTCGTATACCTGCATCATGGATCCGTCATCTCCGTTGTACCATACGGAATTTTTCACAGCGTCCGCCTGTTCCTCTGGGATCTCACAGGTCCATGGGAAGCTTGTTTCCGCGATCATGACTTTTTTTCCTTTCGAGGAAATGTATTTGATCGTGTTGCCAAGGTTTTCCGCAGTTCCGTTGTCTGTGTAGAAAGGATAGTATGAAAGTCCTATCCAGTCGTAGTTCACGTTGTCTATCTTGTCCAGACATTCCGCGATTTCTGTCTTGTCTCCGCCTTTGCCAAAGTGGAGCATGATCTGGATCATGGAATCAAAGTCGCGGATGCTGCTGGCGGCTGTGTTCAGGAGCTGTACACAGGCGTCTGTTCCCAGCTTGCCGTTGATCGTCGCATGCTCGTCCTTGCTTGTTGTAAGGAGGATTCCCTTGTTTATCTCGCTTCCAAGCTGAACCATGTCAGGCAGGGCGTCGGCTTTTTTCATGGTTTCCATGCAGTTTCTTGAGTACTTGCCTATCTCCGTGGTGAGGCGTTCCATGATGTATGGATCCCATGAGGCTGGTTTTTTCTGTGAATCAACGTTTGTCCATGCGTCGCTGTACTGCAGGTCCAGAAGGATCCTGAATCCAAGGGCTTTTGCCTTTTTTCCTGTCTCGGCGGCTTTTTCGATGGCGCTCATTCCGTAGTCCGATTCTGGGGCGACCCATACCCTCAGACGTATCCAGTTTGCTCCGTGATCCTTGAGGATAGCAAGCATTTCTTTTTCAGTTCCGTCTGTATCGAAAAACTTTGCTCCGCTTTTTTCCAGGTCATAGAGACATGTTACGTCCGCTCCTCTTATGAAAGTTCCGGGAATCAGCACTGGTGCCGCTTTTTTTGCCGCAAAGGCTGTTGTGAAAAGGCAGACTGCGATCGCTGCTGCCAGGGATTTTTTTGTTCTTGTGGATGTCATGGATTCCTCCGAATGTTTCCTAAAAATCCCGTTCAGTTTATAGAGTTTAAATGAAATGTACCATACTTTTCTGTTGCAGATTCATTGATTCCGCCTTAAAATTAAGTTATGAAAAAGATTATTTTATTATCGGCCGCTGTTTTGGGTGCTTTTTTTCTAGTTTCCTGCTCAAAGAACTCTCCAGCCAAGACAGCCACAAAAGCAAACATGTATTTTGGCGTTGCCATCCAGCCTGGAGATATCCTTGACGAGAACAAGGCAAAGCTTATAGCTGAGAATTTCAATGCCCTTGTTCCTGAGAATACGATGAAAATGGTCAACATCCGTCCTACAAAGAAGCTGTGGAATTTCTCGGATATGGACAAGATGGTTGATTTTGCGCAGAAGCATAAAATGAAGGTCCGTGGACATACTTTCATCTGGCATCAGCAGAATTCCACGATAGTAAACCAGATAAAGAGCCGTGAGGATGCCTTTGCCCTCATCGAGGAAAACATAAACACGGTCATGGGGCGCTACAAGGGCAAGATCACAGACTATGATGTCGCCAACGAGATTTTCAATGAAGACGGAACTTTCAGAAAGTCACTCTGGTATAAATGGTGCGGAACCGATCTCTATGAAGAGGCATTCCGTATGGCAAAAAAGGCCGATCCTGACGCAAAACTTTTCCTGAACGATTATAGCCATGAGGAAGCCGGAACAGCCAAGGCTGAAGCTTTCTATGAGTTTGTGAAGCAGATGAAGGAGAAGGGTGTTCCTATCGACGGTGTTGGTTTCCAGCTGCATCTTTGCACTGACTACGGAATCAACGAGGACAACCTTCGTGAGAACATCCGCCGTTTTGCGGCCCTTGGTCTTGAAGTTCAGTTTACCGAGATCGATATCAGAATGAAGGTGCCTGGCTCTGAGGAAGATATCGCAAAGCAGGCAGAGATGTACCAGACTTTGATGCGCGTCCTCAAGGATGAACCGAATGTAAGCACATACATGACATGGGGATACACGGATGCCACAAGCTGGGTTCCTGCGACTTTCCATGGTTATGGCGAAGCCCATCTGTTTGACAAGGATCTCAAGGCAAAGCCTGTGTTCGGAACTCTTGTAGACATGATGAAAAACAAATAGAATTGGTCGTCGGACGACCTTTCCAAAAGCCTGCGGATGGTGTTCTGCAGGCTTTTTTTTGTGTATAAATTTACTAGGGCAACAAATGCTTTCGTCATCAGGCCTTAGGCCGTAATCAAGAATTGCCTCTGCAATTCTTGGGGCGAAAGTTATGAAAAGTATAGATTACTAGGGCAACAAATGCTTTCGTCATCAGGCCTTAGGAAATAATCAAGAATTGCCTCTGCAATTCTTGGGGCGAAAGTTACAAAAAGTATAGATTACTAGGGTATCAAATGCTTTCGCCCTATAGACTAAAGACACTTTTTTCTATATATTATTTGCTCACGCTACTATAGCGCGAATACTATATCTTAGGTCTTGACCCCATTCGCGAGAGACCTATGGAGGACAAAAGTGGTCAAAATCAGACTCATGAAGATGGGTGCAAAGAAGCGCCCAGACTATCGTATTGTCGTACAGGATGCACGCAAGCCACGCAACGGTACAACAATTGAAGAAATCGGTCAGTATCACCCAATCGCTGA
>JAGHUO010000018.1 GCA_018064785.1 Candidatus Treponema equi | reverse complement strand
GCAAATTGCGCAAAGCATAAGCCTTTCACTTGAGGACGTGCAGATGATTGATGATGAATTGAAAAAGCAAACTCCCAATTCATGGAGGCACTAACATGTTCCTTGCAGAATACGACTACGACGAAGACATAGCAGTAAAGAAAGAAGAAGCCTTTAAGGAAGGCCTTTCCCGTGGGGAAGAAAACGGACGCCGACAAAAGGCCGTAGAGGCAGCTAAAAGTGCCATTGGCATGGGGCTTGAAAATGAAAAGGTTGCAGTAATTTCCGGACTTTCACTTGAAGACGTTCGGATGATTGCTGATGAATTGAAAGTAGCATCATGCGGTTCAGACAGTTAGAGAGATGACAAAAATCTCAAGCGAAAATTTAGCCATCTCATCGCTATCAAGAAACATTAAGTATTATCGGTCCCAGGAATTTTCTGTAGCCTGAATATTCAAAAGTAATTGTCATCTCATACTGCCCGGCGCTTTTTACACCACAGCTGAATACAGTCCTTAATCCAAGGTCTGCAATGTCGTCTCCCGAATATTCAAAATTTCTTACGGAACCTGTCGCAGTGCTTTTCACCGACACCTTGATCGAATCGAATTTAAAAGATGGATTTACCAAATCAACGCCGACGCTCGAAGGCACTGTCACGCCGAGAGTAAAACCAAGTCCCACAGGATAAGTATTTACACCATTTGTCAAAGTCGTTGAATTGATGTCTATCCAGATGTTTTCCGGAGTCATCGCATCAAGCTTTTCCATGGTCATGAAAGACGTATCATCATAAGAAGCATAAAGAGAAATATTTCTACAGGAATCCAGATACAGCTCAGACGGAATGCGTTTCTTTTCCATAGCGACGATACCATCCATGTACCAGCAGACAAGAGGATTGGAATTCTTTGAAAGCCCAAGTTCACTGTAGCCTTTGAAATTGACAGACACCGGGGAACCTGAGACAACACCATAATATTCAACGATGGTTGAAAGTGACGGTTGAGTTCCGGCGGAACCATCCCAATCTTTGTACCATGTACCACCAGTCATATTGTAAAGTACACGATGAAGGTTTATTACATTTGCCTTATCACCCAGCATGTTCTTAAAGAGCGATGGAGTTACATTAACCTTTGCAGGCACAGGAATAGAATCGGCAATCTCACAATCACACCAGTCGGAATATCCGCTGGAATTTAAAGCACGGATGCGGGCAGTCCAGATTTTTTCCATCGGAAGACGAAGAACGACTTCCTTTGCGTTGGCTGAAAGAGATCCCTGAGAGTAAACTTCTCCATCGCCGATTACAGATGAATCATAATAGATGCGCTGAAGACTGCTGTCTGGCTCCTGATCGTAAAGCTCAATCTGGAAAGTCTTTTCATTTGTTGAATTGTCAGTCCAATAGAAATAGACATCATAGAATCCGCTGATCTTGTCTACGGAAGCAGAGTCATAGCACACCTTGAAATCCGAAGGTGCATTCGGGATTCTATCGAGAATGCATGGAATTTTTATTTCAGCCTTGGTTGTTGTTCCCGATTCAACATAGACAAGATCGCTCCATATGTGATCTATTCCAGTACTTCTGTTTATGAAGGATACCGTCAGATTGTAATAGCCTGGATTCAGTTTTGTGGAATAGAGATCCCCCACTCCAAAACTGTAGGCACTGGTTGAAGAAAGTTCACCGCTTGAAACGCCGGTCTTTTTAGTTGTTGTACCTGTCGTATAGCTGACCACATTTCCATTGGCAGGATTAGTCAATGAAATATCAGCCTCAAGAGAACGCGAAATGTCAGTCATATTCCAGCCGTCAAGAAGAAGCTTGAGATTTATGTAGCCTGTACCGGTAAGTCCGACGGATGAAAGCTTGAAATAGACAGCCGACGCATATTTTGTCATGTCCGCAACAGCAACAGCATACAGAGCGGCGGAAGTGAATGCTGTATTATAGGAGACAGGTACATACTCTCCCACGCAGGCAAAAAGTGTAAGAACCCAGCTGTATGGATCAAGGGGAAGATTGAAATATCCGGAACCATCAGGTGTTACCCGTTCAGGACCGAATTCACGGCCATTGGAAGATTTTCCGTAGATGTAGAATTTCACGTTCTCATCATCCACTTTCCACTGCTCTGGCAAAATGGATCTTACACCATCTTCTGTGTAAGTTATAGTTGAATTATAGTTTTCAATACCTGCATGAAGATTTCTTGATTCTCGTCTTGATTCGTCAACCGATGAAACCGTGGCATCCGCAAAATTCTGGCATCCAGTGAAAGTTACAGAAAAAATGATAAGTAAAAAAAACGAAAAAAGAGAAAAAAACTTTTTTAGATTCATCATCTTTTCTTTAACCTCCGCATATCAAGATTTTTAATTGGAAAAAAACTGAACAGAGAATGTCCATAAAGCCTTCAATCTGCCACACCGGATAAAAATCCGGCATGACTAAACCTTATGGACATCTCTGACAGTAAATATTACTGATAATTACTAGTCAGTAACTGTAAGGAGAAGGGCCTTTGTTCTCATTTCTGTACCCTTCTTGAATGTGAACTTAACCTGGAATGTACCTGTGTCGATGTTGTTCCATGTAAATACAGTTGCAGTATCAAGATCTTCGATGGCTGTTCCAGTCTTTGTTTCGCTGAATATTGGATATTCACCGTTGAAGAGCTCAAGCTTGATGCTGTCAAACTTACCACCGGAACCTGTACTTGTTGAGGCATCCCATGTACCGCCAAGCTTTTCGCAAAGTTTCTTATCGTTATTTGGTACAGTTACAGAGAACTTGAGTGTATTCTTTGCAGTAGCAAATGATACAGGATCAAACTTGCTTACTGATACAACATATGTATTAGGAGTAGCTGCGGCATCTTCTGCTTCAAACCAGACAGCAGCTGGCTCGAGGATTGTCTTGTCTTCAAGTTCCATTGTTGCCTGCTGGTTGTAGTTTGCCCACCAGTCAACATTTGATGCAGTGAGGACAACTGTGCCATCATTTGACTTGTCATTGTAAACCCATGGTGTACCATCACCTTTAAATCCACCGTCTGGAACGCGGGATGTACCGTTTACAGTATCCTGGTTCCATGATGTGATAGGAAGACCGTTCTTCTGGAGAGCATTGTCGGCAAACTTCCACAATGGGGCACCTGTCGCGAGGCCAGCAATTGCTGTTGTACTCTGAGCAAAGTATACAACCTTGTTGATGTTGACCTTGTCGTACTTGTCTCCTGCAACGTTAGCCTTGATTGCGGCAACCTTCTTTTCATATGTCAACGGGCTGTCTGTAATGGCTGCAGCAAGTGCTGTTGCCCATGAACCGCCCTGTACATGATATGTAAAGCGTGTAAGACCAAGACAGTCAGAAAGGGTTGCATCTGAACCATCTTTCTGCTCACCTGTCTTGAAGTTTCCGTCAACTGCATCCCATCCGTAGAAGTATGCAAGATTTGCAGCAGTAACCTTTGACTTTGAAAGTCTTGCATCTGCAACAGTATTAGTTGTAGGGTCTGCAATAACACATGTAAGTGGAGCAGATACACCAGCATCATTCACCGCCCAGATACGTGCAGAATACTTGTGTCCCAATGGAAGGCGGAGTACCACACATTCATTGTTTCTCATCAATGATCCGTCTACATAGTAAAGCTCATCCTTGAATACTTCACTGTCGTAGTATACAGCTGTAGAACCAGTATTCCAAGTTGCAGCACCTGTAGTACCAGAACCAACAATGTCTGTTGCATCTTCAAGAACTTCCTGGATCTGGATTCTGAATCCTGCTTCATTGATTGACTTGTCTTCCCATGTAAATACACAGCTGAATGAATCAGGAGCATAGTTAGGAGCATCTACAGTTGTTGAATCCCATGAAGCATAGAATTTTACTGGAGCATCAGGAACGACATCGATGATAGCAGGAACAGCCACAGTACAGTCTGTTTCCTTTCCAGGAACAACAACAAGGGCATCACTGTAGATGAATTTCTTTCCGTTTGCAAGGGTAATTGTAACGGCAAAGTCATAGATACCGGCAGGAACGGAAGCCCCGGATTCCCCACCAAATTCAATCTTACCAGCAGTTGTAAATCCTGATGCACTCTGAGGACTTGCCGGAAAAAGCTTTCCTGAAAGGGCTTCTCCGCTTACAAGGTTGTAAAGTCCTGCCTGGATTGTAGACCCATCTGGAAGAGTCCATCCGTCAAGAGTAATGTCACCCTTTACAGTACCGTTACCTGTAAGGCCTACAGAAGTAAGGTAAAATTTTGCGGCAGAGGAATAAGATGTAAGGTCTACATGTGCACGGGCCACAAGAAGAGCCTTTGTAAAGGCTGTTGCAAAATTGTCCTGACCTGTTTCTTTGGATACAAACAAGGTCAATGACCAGTTGTATGGATCAAGCTCCATTGTAAATGCACCGCTTGTAGGATCTATATCAGCCTGTTCGATTTCAATGAGATTTTTGTTGTTTGCAGGATCGGATCCTGTTTTCTGACCATTGGTTGCTTCACCATAAAGGTAGAAATGAAGACCGGTATCATTGATGTTGAATGCATCAGGCAAGATAGTACGTGTTTCATCTGCCTTGAAGTGCTCGCTGTAGTTTTCAACAAGACCGGAAATGCTTCTTGAAGAAACATCCGGAGCCTTAGGTGCGCCGTTATCTACAGACGCATCCGACAACATAGAGCATCCGCTAAAAATAGCCAATGCTGCTGACAAGAGAATTGCTGGAGTCAAAATCTTAAATTTTTTCATAACCCCGTCCTCCGAAAAATTTTTTTTGAGGTTGAAAGACATAAACCCAGAGGGAATAAATTCCCGCAAAGTGTCACTCTGAACTGCAGCTTCAGACGGCCCTTGCAATTTTTTGTCGCTGAACCCCCGAAGCTATAGTTCAGGGTGACACCTGTCAGTTCAGCATAACACTTTCTGTTTTCAGTTTTCAAAATTACATTCAACAAGGCAACGCCACATGAATGCAAAACCTCTATTTTCTAGCGGAATGCTCCGCTATTCTACATTTTTACCAGAGAGCCTGTCGATCTGCTTGTGGTCATAGACAAAGACATAGGCTTCATCCATGAACGTCTCTCCGCTTTCAACCGTAAGCACGAGAGTAAGGCAGTAAGTGCCCTCCTGGATTTCAGGATAATCAGACACCTGGAGCACAAAATTCTTTACCATGGTCTTGTAAACTACAGTCTTTAAACCGGACGACTGGTTCAGCTTTGTAAGACTCCATGAAAATGATGCCCCCCTGTCAGATGAAGGAATATTCAGGGACGCATTGAGCGCAACAAAATATTCCGGCAGCAGAAGATTATCCGGATTATAACCAAGATCACCAGGTTCAAGTGCCTTTGGATCAGGCTGCACTTTTGTAAAGTGAGAATTGTACTCACTCAGCATATTGTCCAGGCCGTTCATGCAGCTTGAAGCAAGGAATGCAACTGCTACCAGCATCAGGAAGAGAATTGTTCTGAAAGATTTTTTCAAAACCAGCCTCCACCGACACCATCAATCGTACGAAGCACTGGCTTAAACGGGGCCAGCCCAAGAAAAGAAGAGAAATGACTTACAATGTTGCTGCACAAAATCATGCAATTCATTTTCCAACTCCGTACGGTTTCCACTCCCACCCATGCGGACTAGAAAAAAAATACTTTCCCCAACCCATTATCGGTATGGTTTCACATTAACTTTAATGCAAATTTGCTGAAATTCAAAAATTTTTGAGACTTTTTAAAAATGTTTGATTGATTCATGGACGATGGCATTGCAAGGAGCACATGGATTGCTTCACTTCGTTCGCAATGACGATGCCGGCTGCAAAAAGAAAACCTTTATAATTGTATTACATTAATGGAAGATTCACCACTTTCTTCCGAATTTTCTTCCTGTTTTTTTGCTTTTTCTGCCTCTTTTCTGGCTTTGGCTTCGGCTTTTTCCTTTTCTTTTTGCTTTCTGGCCTCTTCCTTTGCCTGCTTTTTTCTCTGCTTTTCAAGGAGCTTAAGCTCTTTTTTGTCCAATTTAGGTTCGATTACTACTTCGCCGTCAGTTTCGGCGTTTTCCGGCTGTTGTGATTCCGCCTGTCTTTCCTTTTCCTTGAGTTCTATGAGTTCTACGGTCTTCTGGGCTTCTTCCTTGCGTTCCTGGCGGTCCTTTTCCTTGAATTCCTCAACGTTCTTGGAACTTAAACTCTTTGTTATATTCACCCTGTAGCCTACACCAAGGGAAAACTGCAGCTGCACTACGGAATCATAGGACATTTCTGCGTAAAAACGGAAATTTCTGTATTTAAAACCTCCAAGACCTCCAGTAATGAAAGCCGTATTAAGCTTGCCGGAACCCAATGTCGGGCTCATGATTTCCTTGAATGCACCGCCAACGAAGGCTTCCGCGTAGACATCCCAGTCTGAGTGAGGCCACGGATCCCATTCCTTACCGGCAAAAATAAGCATATCAAGCTCACCAAGGAGAGGCCTGTCGATCTTTATGTTTGCAATTTTATAATCATATGGAAAGTCGTCATTGTCAGGAAAAAACAAAGTCGGGCAGACCAGACCACCTACATAACAGAAGTCAAACAAAGACGTATTTACATAACCTGCACCAAGCTTTACACCCCAGTTGTAGTAATCATTTACGGCATAGACACCCTGCAGACGCACATCCACATTATGCGGAGTAGCAATGCGTTCCGGTACAAAGTCTTCCTCGCCGTACCTTTCCTTCATGAGTGCTTCCAGCTGTTCCGGGCTGAATTCCTCTTCTTTTTTTGTGTCCTGGTCAATGAAGGTGTAATCTTCAGGCACTTCACCGTCAAGATAAAGGACGTCCTCAAGCTTGAGGATGTAGATGCTTCCGTCGCTGTGGCCTACGAGAAGTGAAAGTCCGTCGTTTGAGAATTTGTAACAGGTGACAGGGCTCATGTTCCATGCAGGGATGAACTTGACCTTCTTGTATGTATCCAGGGAATAGTAATGGAACTGGTTCATGTTTGTGAGAACAACGACGTAATTTCCATCCGGTGAAAGGCAGAGGGAAACAATGTCCTGTGTAGTCTCAATTGTTCCGGTTACAACATCCTGAAAGTCACGTATTTCAATGAGTCTTTTCTGTGAAGCCGCAATGATGTGCTCGGAATCACTCGTAAAACAAATAGGTATGTTCTGAGGCGGAGGAAGTTTCTGCTGGATCACTGCATGCTGCTGACGGGTTGCGGTACGCCAGATTCTGATTGTTCCGTCCGTAGAGGCAGAAGCAAGATAGCGTCTGTTTGGGCTGAAGGCAAGTTCATAAACTTTCTGAGTGTGGCCTTCCATCTTGTGGGTGATGATGTCGCTTGAATAGTAAAGCTGCTGTCCGATTTCAATGATTCCGGCTTCCGTACCAATGGCAATGTAGTTACCGTTGCGGGCAAAGGCATACTTTGAGATTACGTAGTTCTCATCAAGATGGCGCTCGATTACCGGTGTCGTATCAGGCAGACGGCGGATGAGGATGCTGTTGTTCTCATTGAAGGCTACAAGCTGGTTGCTGCGTTCCTCAGTTGCAGTAAATCCCGCAAAATCCTGGGAATTAACCGGAACCGGCGAAACTATCGTCTGGTAGAGGGAAAAGTCGTGGGCATAGCGGACCGTAATGTTCTTGTTTTCGGAATAGCCAAAGAGGGTGCAGTCTTCGTTCCAGCTGACACTTTCAACCGCACGCGGAAGTTTTACCTTGTTGACCGGCTTTTTAGTTTTCTTTACTTCCACTGAATCGGCAGAATCTTTTGCCTCTGCTTTTGGCTGGGGCTCTGCATATGAGAAGACTGCTATGTTTATCAAGGCAAGGGGCAACAGCCACCTTAAGCTGAATTTCTGCAAAAACACTATTCCTTATTGTATCATTTGAATTTTATAGCATTTTTGGCAGAAATTCAAATAATAACGGAATATTTACAGTTCTATTCCGTCACCGCCATTTGCCTCGGCATCAGCAGTCATCTTTGCGCGGAACTCAACAAGTTTTGCCTTGATTTCAGGATACTTGATTGCAAGAATCTGGGCGGCAAGATAACCTGCGTTTTTTGCGTTGCCGATTCCAACAGTAGCAACGGGAATCTGTGGTGGCATCATTACAATTGAAAGAAGTGCATCCATTCCGGCCAAACCGTTTGATTTTCCAGGGTTGATGCATTCAAGCGGAACACCGATGACAGGAAGTGTCGTGCGGCTTGCGATTACACCAGGGAGTGCTGCGGAAAGACCTGCACCTGCGATGATCACTTCGCAGCCTTCTTCCTCTACCTTTTTGATTGTCTTTACAAGGAGGTCGCCTGCCCTGTGAGCAGAGATTACATAAGCCTTATAGTCAATGCCAAAGTCCTTGAGGACATCAGCAGCCTTTTTCATTGTGTCCATGTCGGACTTGGAACCTAAAAATATTGCAACTTTCATGGGAATAAAGATAGCACATTTTTTGTTAGATTATCTATATGAATTGATGCCGTTTATTGTTTATTTTCTATAAAAGGTGCATAATACGCGCACTATGTATAAACCAGAGTTACTTAACACATTGAAAGGATACTCAGGCGCCGCATTTGCAAAGGACGCCATTGCAGGTATCATCGTCGGAATCGTGGCACTTCCACTTTCCATTGCATTTGCCATTGCTTCAGGATGCTCTCCTGAAACAGGTCTTTACACAGCCATCATCGCAGGTTTCTGTATCGCAGCATTCGGCGGAACCCGCTGCCAGATTGGTGGTCCAACAGGTGCATTCACAGTAATCATCTATGCAATCGTCAACAATCCTCAGCTTGGCGTAGGCGGCCTTGCAACTGCAACTGTCATTGCAGGTATCCTCCTCATCCTTCTTGGTGCATTCAAGATGGGCGGTCTTGTAAAGTTCATCCCATACACAATCGTAGTTGGATTCACAGCAGGTATCGCAGTCACAATCGCCAGCGGACAAATCGGAGACTTCTTTGGACTCGCTCCAATTACAGCTGCAAATCCGGTCATGATTCTTGGAGAAAAGTTTGAAAAGATGCCTGGTGAATTCCACCAGAAGATGATCGCATACTCCCAGATTTTCAACACCATCGATGCATACACAACAATCATGGCAATTCTTTCACTCGTGGCACTTTTCATGTGGCCAAAGGTGACAAAGAAGATTCCAGGTTCACTCATCGTGATCATCGCAGCAACAGTAATCCATCTTGTGCTCAGCAAGACATGCGGATTTGAGACAACACTCATCGGCGACCGCTACAAGATTCCGTCTAGTCTTCCATCACCTAAGGCACCGGACTTCAGCTTCATGACAATCAAGACTGTGTTCCCTACAGCAGTTTCAATCGCAGTTCTTGCAGCAATCGAATCACTTCTTTCCGCAGTTGTAGCAGACGGAATGATCGGTGCAAAGCATGACTCAAACAACGAGCTCATCGGACAGGGAATCGCAAACCTTGCATCTCCTTTGTTCGGTGGACTTCCTGCAACTGGTGCCATCGCACGTACGGCTACAAACATCAACAACGGAGGCCGTACTCCAGTAGCCGGAATCATCCATGCCATCGTGCTTCTCCTCATCATGATTTTCTTTGGCAAGTACGTTGAATACATTCCAATGGCAGCCCTTGCAGCCGTTTTGATTCAGGTTGCTTGGAACATGGCAGGAATTCCTTCAATCAGAAAACTCCTTAAAGGACAGAAGTCAGACATCACGGTTCTTGCCGCTACATTCCTCATCACCGTATTCGTCGACCTTACTTATGCAATCGGTGTCGGTCTCATCATCGCAGCTTTCTTCTTCATCAAGAAGATCATCGACCTTTCTGAAGTTGAAACTGGAAACTCTACAATCGTTACCGGAATCAAGGGTGACGGATCTACAGAAACCATCGACCTTCCAAAGGGTGTCATGGTCTACGAAATTGAAGGTTCCCTCTTCTTTGGAACTGTCAGAAAATTTGAATATGCCCTTGAGCGCGCAGGTTCTGACTGCAAGGCCATCATCTTCCGCATGCGTAATTTGATTTATCTTGATGCAGGCGGAATCCAGGCACTTGAGCAGGCAAAGGCAGCATGTGATAGAAAAGGCATCACAATCATCTTAAGCGGAATCCATACACAGCCATTCTTGCTTTGCGAAAAGACAGGCATGACAGAAAAACTTGGCAAAGAAAACATCTGCGCCAACATCAACGCAGCCCTCGAAAGAGCAAAGGCAGTAACAGGAGCAAACTAACATGAAACTTACATGCGGTATCGTTGGACTTCCAAATGTTGGAAAGTCAACAATTTTCAGCGCCCTTACAAAGGCACCTGCAGAAGCAGCAAACTATCCGTTCTGTACAATCGATCCAAACGTTGGTATCGTTGATCTTCCTGATGAACGACTAGACTTCATGTGTTCCATTTTTGAACCAAAGAAGAAGATTCCTGCAACAGTTGACTTCGTTGACATCGCAGGACTCATCAAGGGTGCAAGCCAGGGTGAAGGACTTGGAAACAAGTTCCTTGCAAACATCCGTGAGACAGCAGTAATCGCACACGTTGTACGCTGCTTTGACAATCCGGACATTCAGCACGTTCGTGAAGACGCAAAGACAGATGCTCCAATCGATCCTGAAAGCGACATACTTACAATCGACTTTGAGCTTGCACAGGCTGACCTTGATACAATCAACAAACACGCAGACAAGGTTGCAAAACAGATTCGCGCCCTTGGAAAGGACGAAGAAAAGCGTCTTGCTCCATATTTCAGCGCAGTTGAAAAGATCAAGCCTTTGCTTGAAGACGGAAAGTGTGCACGCATGGCAGACCTTACTGACGAAGAAAAGGCTGCAGTCTACGAACTTCACCTTTTGACAATCAAGCCACAGGTTTACGTCTGCAACATCGACGAGGATACAATCGAAAGCGGAACAAACAAGTACGTTGAGACAGTAAAGAAGTTTGCAGCAGAACAGAAATCTGAAGTAATCGTAATCTGCGGTAAGTTTGAATCCGACCTTTCTGACATTACAGACGATGCTGACCGCAAGGAATTCATGGATTCAGTTGGTCTCAAGGAATCAGGTCTTACAGTTCTTGCACGCACGGTTTACCATTTGATGGGACTCCGCACGTTCTTTACAGGCGGAGCAGACGAATGCCGTGCATGGACAATCCACGCCGGTGACAAGGCCCCACAGGCTGCAGGTGTAATCCACACAGACTTTGAAAAGGGATTCATCAAGGCTGAAGCATACACAGTTGATGACCTTCGCGAATACAAGTCAGAAGCAGCTATCAAGGCTGCAGGCAAGTACCGTCAGGAAGGCAAGGAATACGTAGTTCAGGACGGAGACGTTCTGTTCTTTAAGTTCAACGTTTAAGGCATGAGTGGATCGCCGCATCGCCAGGCTCCTCGCGATGACGGAACGATTATCAAAATTCTTCCTTACATTCAAAGGTCACCTTCTCCCCTGTCGCAGGGTGCGGGAAGGTGATTTTTTTTGCATGGAGCATCAAACGCTCACCTGGTTCACAGCGGCCGTACAGAGTGTCACCGATGATGGGCATTCCAAAACCATGACTGTCGGCGGACACTAAACGCAGCTGATGTGTTCTACCTGTGTGCGGGATGTACTGGATTCTTGTCACATCACGTCGGCTTCCATCAGGTGCTGTATATTTTTCGACATCAAGAATATTCCATTCAGTAATCGCTTTCTTTCCGTTTAGATCATCCCATATCTGATGTGGTCTGTTGTCTACATCAAGGCGAAAGTACAGCTCATTCTGTCCATGCTGTGGAACTCCTTTCTTTGCAAGGACACCATCAAGGAGGGCGATGTATTCCTTCTGAACATCTCCCCGTTCAAAGGCCATGTTCATGGATCTATGGGCGTCCTTTGTAAAGGCAAGCACCATTATTCCGCTTGTCTCCATATCAAGGCGATGGACGGCAGGCTGTTTTATTTCAACGGCGTCTCCATAGATTCTACGGAACCTTGTCTCTATGGAATCAGCCTTGTCGGGACCGCGTCCAGGTACGCTTAAAATTCCGCTTTGCTTATCGATAACTACAATGGATTCATCACGGTAAAGTATCTTAAGTCCAAGCATCTCAGGCAAAATGATTCCACAACGTTCATCGCATGGACCATAAACCTCTCCCGACTTTTTTGTCTCGCTGTCATTGCCATAGTAGACCTCGCACATGCTAAAAGGTACAAGTCCATTTGCATAACAATGGTCCAGCAATTTTGGAGCACAGCAGTCTCCTGTACCTGTAGGTGGCAACTTACCTTTGTTTGAAATACAACATATTTCCTTAAGGCTCTTTTTTGTTCCGTCTGAACAATGAAAGGAATAGAGGTCATGGACTTTTGCAAGTGATTCTGTAGTAAGCTTTTCACGCTGCTGCTTGAGTTCAGCTTTGCGGGCTGCATCACATTCACGGTTTATTTCATCTGTGAGCCTGTGTATTTCACCGTCGTTGGAACAAAGGGCTTTATTGATTTCTTCATTTGAAACAATTGGAACGATGAATGTTCCGCCTATAAGATTTTCCTTGTCCATGATTCTTCTAGCGTTTCCAGAAACAGTGTAGAGCAAGACTTCGTCACCAGCTTCATTTTTTGCATGACATGCGCCGATCATGATTCCATTGTCTGCACGCTCCTGGCTGATACGTCCTGTGTATTCAAGAGCAATTTTCTTTTCATCGAGAAGGTTCGTGATTTTTCTGCAGGCAACCAAGGCTCTGAATTCATCAAATGGAGCAAACATGGGTGAAGTATAATGGATATTGGCGTGTTGTCGCAACGACATGGATGTCATGATATAATCATCCATATGGCAAACAATCTTTCCATCGATGAACTTTCCCAATGTGGCAGCCCATACAGAATCTATCAGGATAAAAGTAAATTCTGTTTTGGAATCGACGCCATACTTCTTGCCGACTACGCAAAGAATGCCCGCGGCAATAAAGTCTGCGATCTCTGCACCGGCAATGGAATTGTTCCTATTCTTCTTGCTGATAAAATAAAGGCTCAAACTATACACGGCCTTGAACTGCAGCATGATATCGCAAACATGGCCAGGGAAAGCATCAAACTCAACGATCTTGAAAACAGAATACAGATTTTTGAAGGTGACCTGAAGGAAGCCTGCACTATCCTTGAAAAGAACACCTATGACATAGTCACTGTAAATCCTCCCTACATGAAGACAAATGCCCAGACAAAAGAAAATTCAAAATCCATCGCACGACAGGAAATATACTGCAAACTTGAAGATGTCATAAAAGCCGCAGGAGATCTTTTGAAATCAAACGGCAAGCTCTTCATGGTTCATAGACCAAACAGGCTTGGAGAGATTTTTATATTGTTTGAAAAGTACAATCTTGGTGCTAGACGTATGAAACTAGTTCAACCAAAGGAAAATGAAAAACCCACAATGGTTCTTGTCGAGGCAGAAAAATGTGCCCATCCGGAACTTCTGGTGGAAAGCGTCCTCACCATTTATTCACAGCCGGGCGTATATACAAAAGAGGTAAATGAAATCTACGGAAGATCAGTATGACTGGACTACAACACCTTCAACAAACCAGTCCATGTTCCATATTTCTGAAGGCGAAAGAACTTCATCATGGTCAAGACGGAAATTTCCAGAATCATCATACAAAGGCCCCTGGAAAACATGAAGTTTGCCTTCAATGAGTTTCTTTTTTGCATCATTGACTACAACTTTTGTTCCTGGTGCACAGCTGTCTGACAATTCATCAAGTGAAACCAGATTCTTTTCAAGACCTTCCCAATAGAAACGGCTTTCCCATTGACCCTTGCTATAATTCAGAACATCTTCAAGAATGAATACATCCCACCTGAAGCAGGCGGCGGTAAGATATGATTTTGGAGCGACCGATTTTACTGCACAGTTATAGGCAATAGAATAAACACCCTTCTTTTCCGCAGTTTCTATAGGAACTGTCGAATTCTGATGCTGAGTAATTATATCACAGCCAAATGCAAGAAGGCCTTCTGTTTTTGATTCTTCCTGCACAGTCCTATCCCATGAATTTGTCCATCTTACATAGACCTTGGCATCAGGATTTACAGATCTCACGCCAATAGTAAAAGCATTGATGGACCTAATGCATTCCGGAGTCTCAAAAGCAGATATATATCCGATTTTGTTGGAAGTTGTTTTCAGGCCAGCGACAATACCAGAAAGATATCTTGCCTCATACATTTTTCCAAAATAGCATGACACGTTTGGTGTAGTCTTTTCACCGGCACATATGGCAAATTTTACATCGGGATATTCTTCAGCAACAGAATATACATAATCGGCATAGGTGTTGCTTGTGACGTATATAAGATTGCATTTCTGTTCAATCAGAGAAAGGATGGCCAGTTCCGCACTTTCATCTTTTGGAACATTTTCAATGTACATTGTCCTTACACCGATTTTGTCTATGGCAAGACGTCCTGCATCATGGGCCTGTGTATATCCATTGTCTTTGATTTCACCAGGATAGATGAACCCTACCCTTATTGATTCATCGACAACATGCCCTTTGCTAAAAAATCTACTGCATCCTGTGAAAAACATGGAAAAAGCAACAAATGCAATCAATATTCTTTTCATAAACTCTATCTTCCTATCTCTGTTTCTTATATTGGTTTTTCTCAAACTGTTTCTGCCTTGATTTCTCAAGTTTTTTCTCTTTCAGTTTTTCCTCACGAAGGTTGATCTTTTTTTCGGAAGTATCCCATTCAACCTGAACCTTCCTTTTTTCTATATCAGGAATTCTCAGGAATGTGAGACAGTCGGCTCTATGGACTGTAATTCCTCTGCTGCGAGAAACATATCCAACAATAGGTTCACCCGGAACAGGTCCACAGCATTTTGCCACCGTGACCAGATAGTTTGTAAGGTCATCAACTCTGATCTTTCCGGAATATAGGCTCTCCGCTTCCTTCTTTTTTTCGCGGGTCTTCTTTCTTTTTTCCTCAGCTACCTTTTTCGAGTAGATGGTATTGGCCAGAATCTCGGCGTCACGTTTCTCATGAGCTTCCCTGTCGATGTAAGTAGGATCATTGACTGTAAGCCAGGCATTGATTCTTGAACGTGCGCGACTAGTCCTTACTGAATTCAGATGAGCCTGTGTAGGATGGGCCTGTGGATTTGTAAGAACCTCGATGATCTGTGTATTCTTGAGAGGCTGCGTAAGCGGAATGATTTTTCCGTCAGCTTTTGCACCAACGATTTTCTCTCCAATGGAAGAATGGATCATATATGCAAAATCAATGGCGGTGGCACCCTTTGGAAGTTCCTTTACATCACCCATGGGAGTAAATACATAGATGGAATCACCAAGAAGCTCGTTACGGAGTTCCTGAAAGAAACTTTCATTGCTTAGATCCTCGTCACGGAGGGCACGAAGCTGGTTTATGATGCTAAGGTCTTCCGCCTTCACCATGTCCTTGTTCGTGCCTTTCTTATAAAGCCAGTGGGAAGCGACACCATGTTCGGCGATGTTATGCATGTCCTGGGTTCTGATCTGTATCTCAAGAGGCTTTCCTTCACAGATGACAGTCGTATGCAATGACTGGTATCCGTTGGCCTTTGGCATTGCAATGTAATCCTTGAAACGGCCTTCCATCGGCTTCCAAAGTCCGTGGACGATTCCTATGAGAGTGTAGCATTCCGCATTTGTATTGCAGATGATACGTAAGGCAAGAAGATCGTAAAGCTCGCCGGCATCCTTGTTTCTTTTCTTCATCTTCTGGTAGATGGAATAGAAATGTTTTGCGCGGCTGGAAATAGAAACGCTTATGCCTGCCTTTTCTGTTGCGGTGTAAAGTTTTTTCACTGCATTGCCAAGGTATTCGGATCGCTCCTGCTTTTTCTGTGCGACAATGGATTTTATCTGAAGGAAAACTTCCGGATTTGAATATTTAAGCGAAAGGTCTTCCATCTCACTTTTTATGTCTGCCATACCAAGACGGCTTGCGAGAGGACACCAGATATCTATGACTTCCTTTGCGACGGCTTTCTGAGCTTCCTTGCTTACGAATTTAAGGTTGCGCATACGGTCAAGGCGGTCTGCAAGCTTTACGAGAATGACGCGGATGTCATCAACCATGGCGAAAAGCATTTTTCTTATGCTGTCTGCTTGCTGCAATGTCTTGCTTTTGATTTTGAGGCTTGTGATTTTTGCGGTACCTTCAATTATGCGCGCAACATCTTTTCCAAAAAGAGACTCGACTTCATCAAGACAGTCATTGTCAACATCTAGGATATTGTGAAAGATTCCAGCTACGATCGTATCAGCACCAAGATGTTTTTCAGCCAGAATTCTTGCGACACGCATTGGATGCATAAAATAAGGATTGCCACAGTTGCGTTTAAGCTCTGCGGTCTTTGATATGAGGTAACTCCATGCATCGGATATCTTTTTTTCATCATCGGAATTATAGACGTCGGAAAAATCACGAAGGAAAGTCTTAATTAGATATTCCGAATCGTAATCCTCAGGACGCAATTCCTTGGTCTGGCTCATATTAATAGGATATAATGAAAAACTTAAAAAAGCAATTTTATCGAGTAATGTAAATCTTTAAAAACCGCAACGTATGAAGTCGTACGTTTTCTTTTCCATATCGACAGTCATTACGGCAGCTTCGCTCTTATGCCAGGCGGAACGGATTACTTCCTCGTAGAAATAGTCACCAAACTTGCTGCTGCGGCCAGGATGAAGATGTCCTGCAATGACAGCCTTTACCTTGTTTTTTGCAAACATGGAGATGAGGACATCACGTTCATTGATGTTCTGCAGTGAATAATATGGAATACCATCACCGTATATCGGATAATGGCTTATGACGATTTTTTCATTGGAGTCGGCTTTAAGTTTTTTCTCCAGGTCCTCTATCTGAGGATTGCCTAAAGTTCCGTTTGCAGTATCGATGAAATACCAGCTCAATGCGGCTTCTCCGTGGCTTGTGGAAAATCTATAGGCACCCACATGAGGAAAGACATACCTCTGCCAGTTTTCCCAGCCGGAATTATAAAGGTCGTGGTTTCCAGGGATAGTATATATCTCAAGTCCCGTAGCTGTCTTCAAGTCGCTGTAAAATTTTATAAAATCCTTGTATTCGCTATCGTGTCCAAGATTGCTTATGTCACCAAGACAGATTATGAACAAAGGCGGAATGCCTTCCTCGGCAAGTTTTCGTTGCTTGTCCTTGAACCACTCCAGCAACCGGTCCGCTTTCTTTGCTTCCACAGCACCAAAATGAATGTCGCTGAAAAGCATGACACTGTATTTGTCTGCAGCAAGTTCCGGTGCCGGTTCCTTTTCCGTTCCGTCAAAATCTTCTATGACTCTGGTTCTTGAATTGACCTGATCCTCACGATGAAAGAATTCACTCCACCCAAAGTTGCAGGAAGAGAGAATAGAAGCGATTACAGAAAAAACAAGGACTGGGAATATCTTCATCATAATCTTATCCCCATGGCAACCTTAAGAGCCCATCCATCAACATAAGAAGAAAGAGTCATCATATCAATACCCCTCATGGAAAGAGTTGCGGACAAAGAGATGTCGCTGTCATAATCATGTCTGTAGGAAAGAGCATAGACAAGATATCCAAAGTTAGGATAGAAGAATCTGTCCCTCGTAGAAACAGAAAAAGATGCCTGTCTGCCTTCTTCATCCTTCCACGAAAGAAGGAATCCCATCATCAGGTCACCTTTGAATTTTGCATCCATATCAAGACCGATGTAGTCAACGCTACGAAAGCCTACGAGAAAGTCCGTCGAGGCATACCAGTTCTTTGCGAAATTATACCTTACATTGAGGCCTGTGAAATTGTTTGTTCTCCAGCTGATGTCGGAGAATTTTTCAATGGACGAAATTCCGCGGGCACAGAGATCAAACTTTCCCCACTGCCCAAAAGTCCATATGCCTTCCACATCAAATGTAATCTGGTCTGCCGCAAACTGAATTCCAAAGGAACAGTCATAGTTTTCTGCTTCCCTTGTAAAATAGGATGCGATGGCTACACAGTCTGACGAAACCGTCCTCGTATCAGAGCGGGAATATTCATACCAGATGGTATCTTTGTTTTCAGCAACGACGGCCGAAGAAAACATCAGACAGAATGCGGCAAATACGAACAGACCTTTCATCTTCCACTGTCTCTGAATTTTCCTTCAACATAATCAGGATCCTTTGAGCGCAGAAGTGTTCCGTCTGCGATATCAAGGCCTGTATAGATCACACATGGGTGGCCGTTGCATACCCAGTTGTAGACCTGGCCGTTCTCAGGATTCACAAAGACAAAGTCACTTCCCCACTGGATTTTCTGACCGACAACATCAGGTGATACAAGTTCAATTTCCGTCTCTTTCGTGAGCATGTTCAATGGCTCAACAGGATACATTTTCCAGCCGTCTTTTTTCTCAGCAAACGGAAGGTGCATGTCAGGCTTGTCGGCAACACGTTTTTCATATGCTTTGCGCTCTGGTTCGCACATGGCGTCTACCTTGCTCTGGCGAAGCTGACGGCCATCTTCCGCAACCTTAAGGATTTCTTCGACCTTGCTGTCATCAAGTGGTGCACCAAGTTCTGCGGAAAGTTCAAAAGGACTGTCGCTTGCTCCGCTGACGGCGACATCGGCATCAGCCTTGTTGAAATAGAAGCCTGTGGCAAATGGTCTATGGCTTACCTTATAAAGCTCATCGACAAATGGTTTTGCCTCTGCTTCTGGAATTTTCCCATCAAGGGCATCAAGAGCCTTGCGGTATGCGCGGGTGATCATGGCAACATAATATGCACTCTTCATGCGTCCTTCGATCTTGAGGCTGTCCACTCCGGCTTTCTTAAGTTCCGCAAGATGGTCGATCATGCAAAGATCCTTTGACGAAAGAACAGCAGTAAAATTCTCTCCCTCATATACAGGGAAATATTCATCAGGACGTTTATGTTCACGGAGCACAAGGTCTCCGCTTTCAGCGATTTTCTTTGCATCTCTGTTCTGGTCGATCTTTGCAAGGACATCATAATCCCAGCGGCATGTGTGGCTGCAGAATCCTTCCTGTGCGCTTCTACCATTAAGATAGGCACTCATGAGACAACGGCCTGCGTAGGCAATACACATGGCACCATGGACAAAACATTCAATCTCCATATCAGGAACAGCATCCTTTATTTCGGCGATTTCCTTAAGGGAAGCTTCGCGTCCCATGACAACGCGCTTGAAGCCAAGGGATTTGTAGACCTTTACGGCCTCCCGGTTCATGCAGCTTGCCTGTGTTGAAAGATGAAGTTCCGCCTCTGGGAATTCCTTCTGCAGGATAGGTACGATTCCAAGATCCTGAACGATGAAAGCATCTATCGGATATTCCTTGAAATAAGGAATGTTTTTTACAAGACGGTCGATCTCATCGTTATGGAATGCGATATTCAGGGCACAATGAAGACGACGTCCAGGAAATCTGTTTTTAAGCTCAACAACCCTTTTGTATTCGTCCTCATAAAAATTGTCGGCCTTTACGCGGAGTGAAAAATTCTTGAGGCCGATATAAGCGGCATCGGCGCCGTATGTGTAGCAATATTTAAGTTTCTCAACATTTCCTGCCGGAGACAAAAGTTCCATTCTATTCCCTCGCAATGTTGTTTTCTTTCATGAGTCTTTCTCTTTCCTTAAGCTCTTTGTCCGTAAGGTCAGCACGTTTATTTACATACTTGCCCGCACGTTCAATTGCAAAGCTCGATTCAAGAAGACTTTCCCCTGCCATCTGGAACATATAGAACATCTCAGGAACGACATCGAGCGTACAGTCGATTCCGTAGCATGTAAGAAGGTCATTCATGTTTTCAACCTGGTTCATGAGGATTTCATTTTCTCCACACTGAATGAAAACATCAGGAAAGTTGACGAAGTCTTTTTCGGAAGCCCTCAGCGGAGAAACGTCTGCCAATGAAAGGTTTGCGGAATTTGTATACTGGTCCGCCGCATATCTGATGTCCTTTGAATTGAGCACCTTGTCCTTTGACTTTTTTATCGAGAAGACTGGATTGTCGTAGGAAAGATCAAGCCATGGAGAAAAGAGAATAAGTTTTGATATGCTCTTTCTTTTTTCCTCTGTCATTCTAAAGATGAGCGCATAAGCAAGGGACGCACCGCTTCCGTCAGCCGCAAGGATGATTTCTGGAGCTGCCGAATTTTCATCGGACATAGCTGCGGCGTTTGCCTCTCCCATTATTCCGCGTAGAACACACTCAAGGTCTTCTATGGCAGCAGGATATTGATACAAAGGAGCAAGGCGGAATTCAGGCACTATGACTTTTGACGACACTGCATGGGCAAGGCTTGAGCAGAAACTACGCCAGCTGTCACGGGAACCACCTACAAAGGATCCTCCATGGATATAGACAACAACTCTGCTTGATGAAAGAACCTCAGGAACAAGAAGATCACACTTTACGCCAAAATAGCTTTTCTCTATGCGTTCAACTCTGTTTGGCAAAAAGTCAGTCTTGAAATTCTTCTCGAGTTTTGTTCTGAAAACCTCGACTTCAGACTTTGATGAAAGGACAAGTGATTTTATCTTCTTTATTGCAGTTTTTTTGTCTAACCTGATTTCCATATTCCGCATTGTAGCAAATAAACACCGATTTTGCTACAATAGTGACATGCCAATAAAAATTGATTCAGACTTACCAGCACGTTCCACTCTTGAAAATGAAAACATCTTCGTGATGACACAGGAACGTGCCGCAGCACAGGATATCCGTCCGCTTAAAATCGCAATTGTAAACCTCATGCCTACAAAGGAAGTCACAGAAACTCAACTCCTCCGACTTCTTTCTAATACACCTTTGCAGATAGACATTTCCCTTGTGCACATGGAAAGCCATGTTTCAAAGAACACCGACCAGCAGCACCTTGATAAATTCTATATCACCAGCGATGAGCTTTTCAACCAGAAGTTCGACGGAATGATTGTCACTGGAGCTCCGGTGGAACAGATTCCATTTGAGGAAGTGGACTACTGGCCAGAACTTTGCAAGATCATGGATTACGCAAAGGAAAATGTTTTCTGTACACTCTACATCTGCTGGGGAGCAATGGCAGGTCTTTACCATCATCACGGAATAGACAAGAAGGTCGTTGATTCAAAATATTCAGGAATCTACTATTCAAAACTTCTTAATCCAAAGGAACCTTTGATGCGCGGATTCGACGACTGGTTTCCTGTTCCTACATCAAGATATACATTGATAAAGACAGAGGATGTTCTTGCGGACGACAAGCTTGAGCTTCTTGCATTCTCAAAGGAAACTGGACTTACAATGGCAAAATCAAAGGACAACCGCAGCATCTTCATGACAGGTCATCTCGAATATGACCCTGAGACCCTTGCAAACGAATACAAGCGTGATATGGACAAGGGGATCAACCCTCATGTTCCGGTGAACTATTTTACTGATGACGATCCAACAAAACCTATCGTGTCAAAATGGAGAAGCACTGCCCATCTGTTCTACAGCAACTGGCTCAACTACTACGTTTACCAGGCAACTCCATACAGACTGGATTCCATCAACGACTGATTATTTTTCAACATGCATGAATGTAAGTTCGTGCTTGTTGTAGTTCAGATGCACTATCTTGCTGTCAGGGATGGCTTCGAATTCAGCGATTAAAGGCCAGTTTATCTCTCCCTGCATCTTGATGGTGCATATCATTTTCTTTGTCTTTCCGCTGGCAAGCCACATCTTTATCCATTCAAGAAGACGCTCAGGATAGCAGATAACATCACTTATTACCCAGTCGAATTCACCAAGGTCTTCCGGCTTCAACGTAAAGGCATCGTGGGCAAGAAATGTGACAAGATCATTTTTCATAAGTGAAGGAGCAAGTTCCGCACGGTCGACAGCAAAGACTTCCGCCCCCTGCTCTACAAGAACCCAAGTCCAGCCACCAGGACAGGCGCCAGCCTCAAAGCAACGGCTTCCTTTACCCGGAATCTCAACATCAAAATAATGGGATGCAAGACTCAGGCTTTCCTGGATCTTCAGGTATGCGCGGCTAGGTGGATTTTCATGGTCTTCAATGAATTCTATGCGGCCCGCTGGAATTGTCGTGTTTGTCACTGCGGACGCGATCATGGTGTGGTCGTCGATCAATGTATAAAGGCCTGTCTCTCCAGCCGGAATCTTTGCAGGAAAGTTTTTTGCCTTTAAATTCACATAGGGAAGTTTTTCCTGTATCAATGCAGCCCTGCGAAAACTGGTGTAGCTGTAGGGAGCCCATGATCTCTGGATCTTCTTAAGCTCATTTGCTCCATCACCAATGGAATCAAAATGGACGATGAAAGGATCAAGCATTGCACAACGAGCCCAGTAAGGAACACCTGTCTCTTTTTTATATTCAGGAAAGTAGACAAGATCACCGTAGTGGACAGCATCGTTGCAGTCATAGCCAAAACGGTTCTTCAGCTCGCTTATAAGGAGCTCCTTCATGTCTATGTATGGGAGAAAAGCAACCCCAGGAATTTTTTCTATTGATGAACCCATTAAATAAAATCCGTATCGTCTTCAATGATGAGGCTGGTGATGTCGTCGGATTCATCCCTTTCCTTGAGAGATTCTATGAATCTTGCAAGTTCCGGAGAATCAGGCGATCTTAGAATTGAAAAACCTATTTCAGTCTGACATTCCGCCTCATTCTCCGCAATCCACTGTGGACTGCAAAGAAGTTGAAGTCTGTCAGTAAAATCAGCTCTGGAAAACTGGATGAACACAGCATATTCCTTTTCCTTATCCACATTGACAGGGAAAGGGAAATGCACCTTGCATCCAGAAAGACTGATGTCATCCAAAACCCCAGGGAGAGCACTTATCTGCTCACATTCAACGCGACCAATTTCTGCATAACGCTCCTCTCCCCGAAGCTCTTTCTTCATCAGCTCATCACCTCTTCACTCAAAGACATGATCATATCGTAGATTGGCTTTCCGCCTGGAACCATAGGAAGGATCATTTCATCGATGTCTACTTCTACATCAATGATTGCAGGAGCCTTTGCCTTGAATGCCTTTTCAAAGACCTTCTCAAAGTCCTTTGCATTGTCTGTCTTGTATCCCTTGATTCCATAGGCATCGGCAAGCTTGCACCAGTCTGGACCAAAGTCCAAAGTTGTCTGGCTGAATCTCTTTCCGTAGAAGAGTCTCTGCCACATGCGTACGTTACCAAGAGCATGGTTATTGAAGATAACGATCACGATTGGAAGATTGTAATGTGAAATTGTAGCAAGCTCATTGCAGTTCATGCGGAACGATCCGTCACCTGCAATGTGAACTACGCGCTTCTTTGGATTACCGATCTGAGCACCCATTGCAGCCCCTGTACCGTAACCCATTGTTCCAAGACCTCCTGATGTAAGGAATGTCCTTGGCTTTGTAAATGGATAGAACTGTGCTGTCCACATCTGATGCTGGCCAACTTCTGTTGTGATGAATGTGTTTTCACCTGCAACCTTGTTGATGATTTCACAGATGTGCTTTGGATTTACCGAGTGTTTAGGATTCTTGTCATAGATCGAAGGGTATTCCTTCTTCCATGCGTTGATCTGGCTGATCCATTCCTTGCGCTTGTTTTCCTTTACAAGAGGAATAAGCTTTGAAAGTATGTACTTGATGTCGCCTACAACAGACTTGAAGGCTGGAATGTTCTTGTTGATTTCTGCAGGATCGATATCTATCTGAAGAACCTTCGCGTTGAGTCCGAACTTCGAAGGATCACCGATGACGCGGTCGCTGAATCTTGCACCCAAGGCGATGATAAGGTCGCCTTCAGTGATTGCCATGTTGCTTGCCTTTGTTCCGTGCATGCCGACCATCCATGTACAAAGTGGATGTGTAGCTGGGAATGAAGCACGGGCCATAAGGCTTTCGCTTACCGGAATTGAGTTCTTTTCTGCAAGTTCAAGGAGTTCCTTTTCTGCACCAGACATGCCGATACCACCACCTGCGTAGATGATTGGCTTCTTGCAGCTGTTGATGAGTTCCGCAGCTTCCTTGATTTCTGCATCGCTTGGTTTGTTTGCGATGAGTGTACGTCCAAGATTCTTATCAAGAGAGGCCATTACCTTCTTGTCGTCAACCTTCTTGAGAGGTGTAAATTCATACTGGACATTGAGAGCTGTAGCGTCCTTGAGGATGTCGATAAGGACAGGACCTGGGCGACCGCTCTTTGCGATGAGGAATGCCTGGCGGATTGTTGGTGCAAGATCTTCAGCCTTGCGAACAAGGAAGTTGTGCTTTGTGATTGGAATAGTAACGCCCTTGATGTCGATTTCCTGGAAAGAATCCTTTCCAAGGATGTTTGAAGGAACGTTGCATGTGATGGCAACAATCGGAATTGAATCCATGTAAGCTGTAGCAATACCTGTTACAAGGTTTGTTGCTCCAGGGCCAGAAGTTGCCATGCAGACACCGACCTTTCCAGTTGAACGTGCATAACCATCAGCAGCATGTGCAGCTGCCTGTTCATGGGCAGTAAGAATATGTGTGATCCTGTTTGAATTCTTGTAAAGTTCATCATAGACATTGAGGATGCATCCTCCTGGATAACCGAAAACTGTATCAACACCCTGTTCGATGAGACTTTCAATGATGATCTGTGAACCGTTCAACTTCATATTAAATTAACCTCTGTTAAAATTCCTTTAGTATTGCTTTAGAAGTATACACACGACAACGCTTTTAATCAATTGACAAAAAAAAGCCCTTTCAACATGAAAGGGCTTCCATTCGAGCATCAATAGACTACTGACGGATAATCGATGTATTCCAGTGCTTGTTTGGATCGCTGTCAGGAACATCGTGGCGAACTACATCAAGTTCAAGGTCTGTGTTTGCCGCAATTGGCTTTGTGATCTTGTATGATCTCTTTGTCGCATCACAGTCAAATGAAACCACAAGTCCCTTTGTTCCAACTGTAATGTTATAGTTCTTTACCTTTCCTTCGAACGAACAAACTACATTTCCGTCCTTTGAAAGAACGATATTGTTTGATGAGAATTCCCAGAGGGCTCCCCACTTTGCATCCTTCCATTTTCCAAGTTCAAACTCTGCAGGAAAGTGAATCTTTGTTGTTGCTTCTGTAACGTCAACGTCTACCTGTTTAACAGCCTCACCAAGTGCCGAAACATCCTGTGCTGTAGCAGCAACTGCAACACCCATTGCAACAAGAACTGCAAAAATGAATCTTTTCATGTCTTACTCCTATGTATAGTATCTCCAATTGTCATAAATTCTAATACGGAAAATCAGAAAAACAACCCGTCGATAAAGATTTCAATACCGATTCCAATCAGAATCAGTCCGCCTAGAATTTCCGCCTTGTCCGTAAATCGTCCACCGGCTTTTTTTCCGATCACCAGCCCCGTAAAAGAAATGATAAATGTCACCGCGGCAATGATTATTCCGGCTATAAGAGCAAGACCAAGACTATATCCCGCAATTGTGAAACCTACGGAAAGGGCATCTATGCTGGTAGCTATTCCCTGGACCATAAGAACGCCAAAGGTAAGCACACAGGCGGAATCCCCACCGTCGCCTTTCTCTCCCCTGAGGCTCTCATAGATCATTTTTCCACCAATATAGAGTAGAAGCAGAAGAGCTATCCACGGAATGAATTTCTGAAAGGATGTGAAATATTCAACGATTGTATGGACACAAAGCCAGCCTATCATAGGCATGGCAAACTGAAAGAAGGCGTAGACACCTGCGACGCCACACATCTTTGCATGGCTCATCCTGGGTTCACGAAGACCGTTGGCAATGGACACAGAGAAGGCATCCATGGCAAGGCCTACACCCAGAAGAATGCTGTTAAAAACAAACAACCAATTCATAGAATCAACCATATTTATAAATCATAATAAATTTAACAGGGCTGCCTAAAAAAAACTTCAGACAGCCCCATATTTTTTTTATCTTTTCAGCTTATTTCTACTGGAGTATAGCTCCTTTATCTGGTCGCAGGCTAACGCCTGCTTACCGAGTTTTGCTTTGGTCGCAAGAGGCTCCCATTTTTGCTTACGCAAAAAACAGCAAAACTCGCGAACCACCTACTGGAGTATAGCTCCTTTATCTGCTGAACTTACTAATTTAGCATAGCGGGCAAGATATCCTGTCTTTACCTTTGGTTCTGGGCATACCCACTTTGCCTTGCGCTGTGCAAGAACTTCGTCGCTTACGTCAAGGTGGATCTTGTAGTTGTTGATGTCGAGGGTAATCATGTCACCTTCTTCAACAAGGGCGATTGGTCCACCAACTGCAGCTTCTGGAGAACAGTGTCCGAGGGAAGCACCGCGAGTAGCACCAGAGAAGCGGCCGTCTGTAATGAGGGCAACTTCCTTATCGAGTCCCTGACCTGCAAGAGCTGCTGTAACTGCAAGCATTTCGCGCATACCAGGGCCACCCTTTGGACCTTCGTAGCGGATTACTACAACGTCGCCAGCCTTGATCTGAGCCTTCTGGACTGCTTCCATTGCTTCCGATTCGTCGTTGAAAACACGGGCTGGACCTGTGTGGAGCATAAGTTCCTTTGCACATGCAGAACGCTTAACGACTGTTCCGTTTGGAGCAAGATTTCCAAAGAGGATTGCGATACCGCCGTTGTCGCTGAATGGATTTTCGATTGGGCGGAGAACTTCTGGATTGCGGTTCTTAACACCTGCGATGTTTTCTGCGATTGTTTTTCCAGTAGCAGTGATGAGGCTTGTGTTGATAAGGTTCTTCTTTGCAAGTTCAGCAAGAACAGCCTGAACTCCACCGGCATCGTCAAGTTCGCACATGAATGTGTGTCCTGCAGGAGCAAGATGACAGAGGTTTGGTGTTCTGTTTGAAATGTCGTTTACTTCATGAAGGTCAATGTCGATTCCGGCTTCGTGAGCGATAGCAGGAAGATGGAGCATTGTGTTAGAAGAGCAACCGAGAGCCATGTCTGCAGCAAGACCGTTGCGGAAGTTTTCTGCTGTCATCATCTGGCGTGCTGTGATTCCCTTCTTGTAAAGGTTCATTACTGCCATACCTGCGTGCTTTGCAAGGGCAATTCTTTCACCTGTCACAGCTGGAATTGTTCCGTTTCCTGGAAGACCAAGACCAAGAACTTCTGTAAGACAGTTCATTGAGTTTGCTGTGAACATACCGGAACAAGCACCGCAACCAGGGCAAGCGCGGTGTTCCATTTCCTTAAGCTGTGCTTCTGTAACCTTACCAACTGCAAGACCACCTACAGCTTCAAACATATCTGTCAAAGAAAGGTTCTTTCCGCTGTATGGATTTGAAGGATCATTGCCTGCAAGGTGACCTGGCATCATTGGACCGCCAGATACAAATACTGTCGGGAGATCAAGGCGGGCTGCTGCCATAAGCATACCAGGAACGATCTTGTCACAGTTAGGAATCATTACGAGGGCGTCAAACTGATGCGCCTTTGCAACACATTCTACAGAGTCGGCGATGAGCTCGCGTGTTACGAGGGAATACTTCATTCCTTCATGGCCCATGGCGATACCGTCACAGACACCGATTGCAGGGAATTCAATAGGAGTTCCGCCTGCCATGCGAACGCCAGCCTTTACAGCTTCAGCGATGCGGTCAAGTTCAATATGACCTGGAATAAGTTCGTTCTTTGCACAGATGATACCAACCATTGGCTGGTCAAGTTCTTCATCAGTGTATCCTGATGCGTAATAAAGAGAACGATGTGGTGCGCGTGCTACACCTTTGCATGCATTGTCTGATTTCTTTGCCATAATATTGCCTCGAAAAAATGAAGTGAGATTTAAGTTTGTTAAGTATAATTTCATTCGGCAAAATATGCAATTAAATAGTCAGTAAAAACACATGCTATTGTTTTCCCAAGTCATAAAAAATGCTACTATATAAATATGAACGAAATTGAACTCAAGGCTCGGGTCGAAGACGTCAATGCCGTGGAAGAAAAGCTTGGCACCTTTGCATCCTTCAAACGCAGCGTTGTCCGTGACGACACCTACTACGTCAATTCATCAGGCAAGGGCCGCAAGATTAGATTCCGCCTTGAAACCTGCGATGGAAAGGAAACCTGGCTTGTAACTTATAAAAAAAAGGAAAACATGAAGTCGGCGGACGGAATATCCACAGAGGTCAACCAGGAAATGGAAACTGCCATAGAGGATCCGCAGCCAGTAATGACTTTCCTTGAGGATTCCGGCTATGTTGTTTCCCTTAAAAAGCACAAGGAAGTCCGTGACTGGGTCTTTGAGGACGCAACGCTGGAACTGTGCAATGTTCCGCCTTTGGGATGGTTTCTCGAAATAGAAATACTGGCCCAGGACAACTCGCCTGACACTATTTCCAAAGCACAGAAAAAGCTACGGGAGCTTCTGATCCGCAGCGGGCTTACAGAGAAGGACATAGAAGAAAAATACTATTCACAGTTGTTGAAAGAATATAATAAAAAATAGGAGAACAAAAACATGTTCGATTCAAGATCATTTAAGAAAGCAGCCCTTTCCCAGTTGAAAGGCAGATGGACAGTTCCATGCATCGCAACCCTCATCCTCATGGCGGTCTACGCAATCATAGGTGAAAGCAGCTTCATGATGGAAGGAACCATAGGCGGAATTCTTACGGCCTTTGTATACGGAGCCACCCCATTGGCTTTCGCAAACATATTCATTCTTCTTTATCTTTCAGCAGCACAGATAAAGTTCTCGGACTTCATCAACGGTTTCTCGGATTTCCTTAGAGGCTTTCTTGGAATGCTATGGATGAACCTCTGGCTTTTCCTGTGGGGAATGCTTTTCCTGATTCCGGCATTTGTTAAATTCTTTTCATACTCACAGCTTTTCTTCATTCTTTCCGACAATCCAAAGATCGGCGTCATCAAGGCAATGAACATAAGCAAGGTCATCACAAAGGGACACAAGGCGGACCTTTTCTGCCTCATGCTTTCTTTCATCGGCTGGTACTTCCTTGGAATACTTACATGCGGAATCGCCTTCATCTGGATCATTCCTTACGCATCCATGACCTTTACAAACGCATATTACAACCTTAAGCAGGAAGCACTCAGAACCGGAACACTTACTCCTGCAGACTTTGAAAAATAGGACGGAACAATGAAGCTCAAGAAACCAAACAAAGGAACCGTGATTTTCTCAGCAATCATAGCAATAGCTGTGTTCAGCGGAATCTCATCCATCGTAAAAAAAGCAGGTGCCGGTGTTTCGAACCCTCAGGCAAAACCAAAGGCGGAATTCAAGGCAGCCGATGATTCTGAAAATCCAATGAGGAAATTCCTTTCAAAGAATCAAAAGATAAAGCTTCCAAAGGGAGAATACATCGCCCGCATCGAGATCACAGGAACAATCACTTCGGAAGGAGACACATACAACCAGAAGTGGCTCATGTCAACGATCAAGGAAATCAAGGAAGACAAGAACAACAAGGGAATCATCCTTAGCATAACATCACCGGGCGGAGGTCTCTACGAATCCGACGAGACATACCTTGCCCTCATGGACTACAAGAAGACCACAAACCGCCCTGTCTATGCCTACTTCAAGCAGCTGGCAGCAAGCGGAGCATACTACATAGCCTGTTCATCCGACTACATCATGGCAAACAGGAATTCACTTGTAGGTTCCATCGGTGTGATCTGCGGACAGTTCGTGGACCTTTCAGAGCTGATGGAAAAACACGGAATAAAGATGAAGACAATTCATTCCGGAAGAAACAAGATCATGGGATCAATCAGCGAGCCACTGACCGACGAGCAGGAAAAAATC
>JAGHUO010000069.1 GCA_018064785.1 Candidatus Treponema equi | reverse complement strand
CTTGCTGTAGCCTGCTGCTACTTCTTCTTTTGCGATTGTTGCAGTGAGCTTAACTGCTGAATTGTCAAGTTTTGTAACTTCCTTTGTAACTTTCACGGGAGACTCCTGAAAAAAAATATTTGGCAATATACTGCCGTATCAAAAAAAAAATCGATTTGAATACTCTAATCGTTTCGTCGTCGAGCGGAAAACGGGAATCGAACCCGCATCATCGACCTTGGGTAGGTCGCGCTCTACCATTTAGCCATTTCCGCAAATTCGTCGAAGCAACTGCTGTCATATACTGCATTATTTTTAAATTCGAGCGGAAAACGGGAATCGAACCCGCAACATCGACCTTGGCAAGGTCGCGCTCTACCATTGAGCCATTTCCGCAAAATAACTATATGCGAGATGAGAGACTTGAACTCTCACGCCTAGGCACTAGATCCTAAGTCTAGCGTGTCTGCCAATTCCACCAATCTCGCGGGTGATTACTGACTGAACATGAACGTTCAAGATTCCGTAATGAGCAAGACTATACTAGTTATCCGTTCTTTTGTCAATTATGAAATCAAAAAAAAACAAAATAATTTTAATATTTGTCTTTGTTTTCCAAGGTGGAGTAGTGTCCGGAATATAAACAAAAAACCTCTCAGTTTCCTGAGAGGTTTTCATGAGCGATACAGGGATCGAACCTGCGACCCGCAGATTAAGAGTCTGCTGCTCTACCAGCTGAGCTAATCGCCCGTTTTTCTTGTTTACCAGCGCTGTGTCGCGTTGATGTTTAAAACTATATATTTTCTTAAAAAAAATGTCAACAGCAATTTTGAAAAAATCGCAAAAAAAATTAATAAAATATAAAAAAAACATGCTCCCGCCGGAACCTGCCCAAGCCTGCTAGGTGCTCTTAGAGCGCGTTGCGCTCTAACAAGAATTGATTTGTCCGCGTCCGCGTCCATTTTGCTTCGCAAAAACACAATTCTTGCCCTTGCTTGCGTAAGTCTGAGGTTAAAATGGTCGCAAAACGCAGTTTGGGCAGAACCTGGCTCCGCATGTTTTTTTTTAGCTTTGTTGCTTTTGCGATTGTTTTCTGTGGGGGAGGGCTCCCGCTTGTAATTCGTTCGGGGAGTGGGAAGGGGGCTGTCCCCTTTGTTTTGCAAGGATATAAAAAAAGCCAGGTGGTGCCTGGCTCAAGGTGCGTCTGACACGACTCGAACGTGCAACCTGCGGATTCGAAGTCCGATGCTCTATCCGGTTGAGCTACAAACGCATGAAAATAAAAAAAACTGACTCTTGCGAATCAGTTTTAGGGGTGCCTGGAGGGATTTGAACCCTCGACAACCAGATCCACAATCTGGCGCTCTACCCCTGAACTACAGGCACCATATAAGTGATGAGTAGAGATTATAGAAAATCGTTTCATTAGTCAATAGTAAAAAGACAAAAAACGCGATTTTTATATTCCGCCTGTAAAATTCATTTCTTTCTATAATTTCCTAAACTTATTTTTTCAGATGCCGAAATTCATAGAGAATAACTCTTTTTGTTTTTTACGGAGACAACTATGGCAGAAGATAAAGAAATGGAACTTATAAGCGTACTCAACGAGCAGGAACGCATTCTTGATTCCATGCTGGATGAACAGAACCGTATCCATGAATGTGTTGTAAAACGCAGCTGGGAAGGTCTCGAACAGTATGTGATGAACATCAATGAGCTTGGCGGCGAATTCTCAAAGGTCGACAACTTCCGTGACAGCATTGCTTCTGTTTCTGATGACATCTACTTCAAGCCTGGTGTAAAAGATGTTTTCCTCCGTGTAAAGAACAAGCTTTCAAGAAGCAAGATCGAGAATGATGCCCTTGCAAAGTATGTGAATGCGACAAAGACTTTCATCGCTGAGGTCATGGACAACTGTGTGTCACAGCAGCGCAACGACATCTATTCCGCAAACGGAACAATGAGAAAGAACTATGCCCAGAGCATTGTGATAAATAGAAGCGTATAAAAGATAGAAAAGCAGCGGTAGATAAATAGGAGATAAACATGGCAAGTTCATTTGCAGGTATTGAAATTGGTAAGAGAAGCTTGATGACTCATGAGACCCAGATCAATACTGCCGGTCACAATATTTCAAATGCAGATACTGAAGGCTATAGCCGTCAGCGAGTAAACGTAAGATCTTTTGAACCTCTTTACCGTCCTGATCTTGAACGTGCGATGGTTCCTGGACAGATAGGTCAGGGTACAGATGTTGAAAGCATCACACGCATCAAGGATGAACTTCTTGAAGGCCGTATTGTTGAAGGCACAAACCTTGAGACTTACTGGGATACCCGCGACAAGTATTACTCGATGATCGAGTCTATCTATAATGAACCAAATGACATTTCAGTAAGAACAAACATGGACAAATATTGGTCTGCGTGGCAGGAACTTTCTACATATCCTGAAAGCGATGCCGCACGTCAGGCTGTAGTTGTTCGTGGACAGACACTTGCCAATTCAATCCAGCAGCAGTACAAGGGACTCCGCGGAATCGCAGACCAGGTCAATGGCGACATCGAGGCAACTGTAAAGCAGGTCAACGATCTTTCTCGCCAGATCGCTGCGATCAACAATGAGATTGTACGTTCTGAAGGAATGGGTGACAATCCTAATGATCTTTATGACCGCCGCGATGTGCTTGTTGAAAAACTTGCAGGCCTCATCAATGTCACTGTCACTTCAAGAGATCCTGATGAATTCATGATCCATACAGACGGACAGGTAATCGTTCAGGGTGACCTTGCACGTCAGATTGCTACAGTAGGCCAGATCGACAACAACGGATATGGCAAGCTTGTATGGACAGATACAAAACTTGATGCAGAATTCCACGGCGGAACACTCGGTGCCCTCGTAGAGCTTCGCGACAAGGATCTGCGTGGTGAAATGCAGACATTGAATACAATGGCCCTTAACTTTGCTGACCTTGTGAATGATGTACACCGCAACGGTATCGGCAAGAACAACACCACAGGAATCGATTTCTTTGTTCAGCATGATTTTGTAGAGAACGCACACGGTAACTATGACAGCGATGGTGATGGTGTAGAAGACCATTCATATATTTTCCGCATTACAGGTACAAACGCATTGCGCCCACAGGAACAGATCGGACTTGCAGGAACAATGACGATCAATGGTGCTGAAGGCAACATAACAGTTTCCTACAATGCTACCGATACAGTTGAAGAAGTCATCAACAGAATCAACGACAGCAACGGTGAAGTGAAGGCTTACCTTGACCGCAACAGCCGTCTTGTCCTCAAAGCAACTCCTGCGGCACAGATGAGCAATCCTGACTTTGCCATTCGCCATGTAGAAGACAGCGGATTGTTCCTTGCCGGTTACTCAGGAATCCTTAGTGGCAGCGGAGAAGAGAATGCCTTCAACTGGGAACAGGCTGATGCAGTAAATGTTCTTGCCAACGCTGAATATTCAGTAAGTCCAATCCTTGATCCTGCCGCATACATCGCAGTGAACAGAATCATTGAAAACGATGTGGCAAGCGTAGCAGCAGGATTTGCAAATTCAAAGGGATATGCGGAATCAAGTGATGGTCGTGCAGCCGTAGAGATGGCAGCCATCAGAAATACAAAGGTCATGATCGGTTCTGAAAGAACTTTTGATGACTATTTTGCTGATACAATAACCAACGTTGGGTTAAAGGGTGAGCAGGCCCAGACTCAGCTTGCAAGCCAGAACAAAATCATGGGTGACCTTCGTGATCTCCGTGATTCAATCAGCGGTGTAAACATCGATGAAGAACTTGCTGACATCATCAAGTTCCAGCATGGTTACAACGTCGCAGCAAAATTCATCACTGTACAGGATGAGCTTCTTGATACCCTCATCAACAGACTTGGTGTTTAATCATATAGCAGAAATAAGAGGTAAGTAAAATGCATAGAATCAGTTCACAGTTCAACAACGCAGATACACAGTACCAGCTTAGAAAGCAGGAAGTACGTCAGGCAATAGCAAACCGCCAGATTGGAAGCCAGTCAAGAATCGGACAACTTCGTGATGATCCTATCGCCGCTGGCCATCTTGTTCGCTATCAGTCTTACCTTGGACGTGTAGAGCAGTTTGAAAAAAACGCACAGACTCTTGCCGACCAGTATAATGTCCGTGAAGGTTACATCAACCAGAATCTTCAGATCATGCAGCGTGTACGTGAGCTTGCTGTAAATGGCGCAACAGGAACAAACACTCCTGAAGACCTCAAGAACATGTCGGTTGAAGTAAACGAACTTCTCAAGGAAATAATCCAGAACGCAAATGCTGTTGGTCCAGACGGAAACACATTGTTTGCCGGAACTCGTACAAAGGGTGTTGCCTTTGATGTTGTGATGGGAAATATTCCAGGTTCAAATGAAGAACTTATCGAAAGGGTAAATTACCAGGGTAATGTTGGAACTAACAGAATCGAAGTAGATGAAAATGCCTATCTTACTGTAGACAACAGCGGTAACAAGACATTCTGGGCTGAACCACAGCAGCTCATGGGTCAGCGTGACCTTAGCGCATGGCAGGCTCTTGAAGATTCAACAATCACAGTCGACGGTGTTGAGATCGCAATCAAAAGCGGTGACAACATCTTTGCTGTTGCTTCAAAGATCAATGACAGCGGTGTTGCTGTAAAGGCAACAATCGATCCTGTAACAAACGGCCTTAACCTTGTTACTACAGACAGCCATCAGATCTGGCTTGAGGACAAGAATGGTTCCGCATTGGCAGATATGGGAATGATCAAGGATTCATCTCAGTTCCCTCCATACAATGTAGGTGAAAGTGTAAAGGTATCCGGCGGTTCCCTCTTTGATGCAGTCATCGCACTTCGTGATGCAATGATCAAGGGTGACCATGAAGCAATCGGTAGCCGTGTTCTTGGTTCTTTGGACAGCGGTATAAACAACCTTACTACACGTCTTGCAAAGAGTGGCAGCGACTACGAACGTGCAATGAACAATGTTCAGCGTTCACAGACAAATGAAGTCAATGTTACTCAGCTTGTAAGCCGCGAAGGTGACATCGACATCACAAAGGCAATAACAGACCTTAAGATGATGGAATATGTAAACCAGGCAACAATGAGCAATGCCGGCAAAATGTATTCCAGCTCGCTTCTCAATTATATGAGATAATGTCTGGAAACAGCTTACATAATTTAGGATGTGGTGTGCTGAAGAACTTGGACGCCACATCCGCTGCTTAAATTGAACTAATTGTTTGGGATACAGGATAAAATCATGCAGGTAAAAACAAAAACAATGGGAATAGTAGAAGTAGGAGAGGATCGCCTCATCAGCATTCCTTCCGGACTTTTTGGTTTTGAAGAATATACAGACTTTGCTCTTGTTGACAGCGAATATGAACCGCTTATCTGGTTTCAGTCCATGCAGGATTCAAACCTTGCTTTTCTCCTTATTGACCCTTTCCTTATTGCTGATGACTACGAGGCTGACATCGATGATGCGGAACTTCTTCGCATTGGCATCAAGGATCCTGCTGATGTAATGGTACTTACCATCGTCACTGTTCCTGGTGACGGAAGTCCTGTGACCGCAAATTTCCAGGGACCTCTCATCATAAATAAAAAGAACCATCTGTGCATGCAGGCGATTCTCGACGGCTCAAAATATACAACAAAGCACAATATAATCGAAGCTCTCAAAAGAAAGGAGGCATAAACAATGCTTATCCTTTCAAGAAAAATCGACCAAAAAATCTGCATCGGTGAAGATATTGTGCTTACGATAATCGATGTCAAAGGCGACCAGGTCAAGATCGGTGTTGAAGCTCCTTCAAGCGTAAAGGTCTACAGACAGGAAGTGTTCAGTGCCATCCAGTCTGAAAACACTGCCGCCAACAATATTTCTGTGGAACAGCTCAAGAAGCTTTTTCCAAAGAACTGATTTATTTCTTTTCTGCCTGTTTCTGTTCAAGAACTATTTCTGCCTCAGATTTTCTGACATAAAGAGGACCGTCGTAGTCTTCCATAGGTGGGACTTTGTCAGCGATCATTTTTTCAGCCATTGTGAAAAGGGCTTCTGTTGCATCTGCCTGTGGATCAAAACTGTGGACTGAATACAAAGGCGTGATTTCTGAAGTACGGTCCGTGAATGTCTTTGCTCCCGGTCCGCATACCAGTACTGAAGTTTCAGGATCTATCTGCTTTAATATTTCTTCGATTTCCTTGTCATCTTCTTCACGAAGTTTTTCACCGCGAAGATAGAAGCTGTAGAAAAATTCATCTTCCTTTGCTTCGATTACGGAAAGAACAGATTCAATTGCATTGCCATATGGATATGCGTAGGCGTCAAGGGATGGAATTCCGTATAGTGGTGTTCCGTTGGCAAGGTTAAGGGCTTTCAGTGCGCTCAGGCCAAGTCTCAAGCCGGTGAAGGTTCCTGGTCCAAGAGTTGTGACTGTGTAATCAAGATCCTTTGGTGTAAGGCCTGCCTCTTTCATTACAAAATCAATGGCCGGAAGAAGTTTTTCCGACTGTTTTATTCCAATGTCGTATGTAACCTTTACTGTATTTCTGTCGTTCTTTGCAGCAACAGTAATTTTTGATACTGCGCAGTCAATAGCAATTGCGTTCATTTTATGCCTCGATGTTTCCGTTGTTCCAGTTCTTTATGCAGATGTTTCTTGTTCCGTCTTCGTGGGGAGTTATGGTCATGTAGATTGTCTTTTTAGGGAGCTCAGACTGAACTTTTTCACTCCATTCAATGATACACACGCCGTTTCCGTAAAGCATGTCTTCGGTTCCAAGGTTTATGAAATCTTCTGCTCCTTCAAGTCGATAAACGTCCATGTGGTAAAGTGGCATTTTTGTTCCGTCGTATTCACTGATAAGACAGAAAGTAGGGCTTGTTATATTTTCAGAAACGCCAAGAGATTCAGCAATTCCCTTTGTGATTGTGGTCTTTCCTGCGGCAAGGGTTCCTGTCATTGCGATTACATCGCCAGGTTTAAGGAGTGCTCCAATCTTGCGTCCAAGTTCAATGGTTTCATCTGACGTATTTGTATGAAATTCAAAATCCATGTGGACATTATAGTTTATTGGCGCTTTTTATGGAATACGGAAAAAATCTCAAAAAAAATCCTCCGGCAGTATTAGAACATCCGGAGGTTTGATGGTTTGCGGTGATGGGTTTTATTCAGAACAAAATCAAGTTTCAGGCAGTTTTCCATCACGTGCCATTATATCGATGAATTCCTTCAATGCCTTGTTCAAAGGAATGACCGGATAGTCAACGTTCTTTGGAAGAGGATCAAGGTCAACTGTCCTTATGCCAAGCGGATTCATTTCAACCGTGAAACTGATTGGAATTTCAATGTGGCTCACAAGGAATTCAATCTTTGCCGTTGCCTTATAGTGGTGGATATAGTAAATGTAGCCGTCTTCTTTAGTAATAGAATGTAATTCCAATACCTTCATAGTTCAATTATAACCCAAAAAATCAAGAATACCCGTATACTGCGGAATAAATATCATTTTTTACATTCTGTGCTATATTTATGTATTGTATATGCAGTGCGAATGTTTTTTTGTCTGTCATGGACTTTGTGGAAACGATCTTTCCCTGTGCCTCATAGTTTCCTTCAAACCCAGGAATCTTAAAATGTATGTCCAGAAACTGCCCTTTGTTTATAGGCAGGTTGCAAAGGATTTTGCATCCGCTTGCTGAAAGGTCTTTCATGACACCTGGATACTTTTTCTGCTGAACCTCAAAAACAGGAGCTTTATCTGTGCCTGCGTTCTTGATTGCAGAAAAACTGATTTCCTGGTCTACAGCCATACGTTTTGTTCCGCGACGAGCCACCGGTTTGATATGAGTACTGTCTGCGATGAACATGAAATCCTTCTTGCTGTCAGGAAATTTTTCATATCTCATTACTCGGCTGATGGCATTGAAAGCCTGACCGGAAGGGAATGTGAAAGTAAGCTTTATTCTGTCCAGAGGTTTCTGTTTTGTGTTTGCTGTCGTCATGATTTCCGGCAGATCGACATAGAATCCACCGTCGATTACTTTGACGACTTCTACATTCACTGGATTGTTCTTTACATCGTAGATTGTTATCTTCTGCTGAGCCTTTATGCCGCGAGTCGATGAGGCGGTAAGCTTTCTGTTATGGGCATTTTCCAGTTTGTATCGCAGACTGAAGAAAGTTCCTATTTTTTCTTCGTTTCTTGTCTGTTTTGTTGTAATACGCTCATATTCCTCACGGAACATGCTGTCTAGTTCCTGCACGGATCTGTAAAGAAACCTGATGTTTTTTGCCTTGTAGCGACGGCACATGTGCCATAGCCTTATTTTTTCCGCCTGATTGAGGTTTGCTTCACGTCCTACGTAGTCTACATCCTTGAGCTTTGTCTCCCTGTTTTTCTGGGCTTCCAGCCATTCTTTTGTATGAGTCTTTGCGATGTATCTGTAGACCATGATCCCGACGATTGCTGCTACTGCAAGTACGATCAACGTCACGATTATGAAAATATAGAGAAAGCTTACTCCTCTGGCTGCAAGTGGTGATCCTGTTCCCATGTTTTCCCCCAGGTTTTGATTATGACAGAATTGTTCCTACTGATTTTGCGATTGCTTCAAGTCTAGGTGCGATTTCATATTCGCAAAGATCACCGGATGTGACTGTGTCTTTGTCTTCAAGGGACTGCTCAAAGTCTGCGACGATAGGAGCGAATTCCTCGAAGAAATCCGTGATATTTTTTCCGTCAATGACGATGGAGTTGTAAAGATCAGGGAAGAGGGCACAAAGTGTCGCTGTATGGCAGAATTCATCAATTGCATCTGCAAGAACCGCGATGAGTGTGTTTGCTTCCTTGTCTTTCCCGCTCTGGAGAGCGACAGGAACTTCTGCCATTTTCTGCGAAAGCTCTTCGAAACGTGCCTTTGATGTCTTAAGGCTTTCAAGAAGGTTTGCCTTTGCCAGCACCTTAAGTTCAAGCTTTGTATCTTCCTTTAATTCCGTTGCTGCGGCCTTTTCAAATTCCTCAGCAGGTACGGTTTCTCCATTCAATTTGATGCCGATTGTCGTGGCGTCATTCTTTGCTGCTTCTTCCTCAAAAGATTTAAGGACATCGCTAACGGTCTTCTCATTTTCAAGTGTGATATCTATTTTTTCGCCGTTTACAAACAATTCCATTTGCAGCCTCCAATATACAGTTTATCACTATATTATCGGTTGAAGTCCCTATGGAATTAATAAAAAAAAGACCTGCTTTTTACAGGTCCTTCTTTTCCTATCGGCTGCGCTGGTTCTGGGTGGCAAAGTTCTTCAATGAATCCTGCTGGCTTTCAAGGCTGCCAAGGGATCCTTCCATCTGTGCATATTTTCTCTTGAGCTCAGCTTCCTTTCTGTCCAGCTGGGTCTGGAGTCTTGTGATCTTCTGGTTTGATGACTTTATCTGGGTCTCCAGGGAATTGGTCTTTGATGATATGATTCCGCCTGACTGAACCCAGGATGTAAGGGCCTTGTCCAATCTATAGCCAATGCCGTTGTCAATGATAAGATCACCATCGCTGTCGTAGCCAAAGAGGTTTTTAATCTGGTCTATGTTTTCCGCAAGTGCTGAATCAAGTTTTTTCTCATCAACCTCAAGGTAGCCGCGCATCTGGGAAGGTCTGTATCCACCTCCGCCGTTGCCGCTTGCGTTTGTAGATACTCCAAGCTGAGCAAGAAGTGTGATGGTTGAATTTGCGTCGTATTTATATGTTCCAGCGACAATCTGCTGCATGGTGGATTTTCCGCTGGTGAGCGTCATTTCACCCTGGAACATGCCAAGACGTTCCTTTGCTTTATCCTGTTCATCATTGGAAAGGTAGTCCAGCTCGCTTATAAGTTCAGGTTTGTTCTGTGAAAGTATGTTCATTTCAGCGATGGCCTGGTTATATTTTCCTACAAATGTGATGATGGCATCTTTTGCCGATTCCGTATCAGGATCGATCTTGATTGTGGCAGGTCTGTCTGTCTTGTCATGGACGTGAAGGGTAAGGTGAGGCACCACATCATCTATGTCATTTGATGGGCGAGTCATTGTGATTCCTTCATATTTGATCGTCGCGTCCTGGGCGGTGGAGATTGCATGTTTTGGCTGGAAACCTGTAGCCTTTGTGTCTGAATATGCCACCGGTTTTGTCATTGTGATTTCCTTGCCGGTGTTCATGTTGCGGACAACAAGTGATTTTGCGTCAGGAAAGTCCTTGAAAGGCACTGAAACCTTTGTTGCTCCTTTGCCTTTCGAAAGATATTTGTCGTCGACTGGAATTTCTTTTCCGTCGCTGGTCTTTATGAAGAACATCCTGTCGTCTTTGACCGCAAGATTAGACGGAATGGTTACAGCCGGTGCTGCGTCTCTTTCTTCTTCCTGTGGGGGAGGCAGTGTGCTCTCGCTAGGGTTGTTGAGGACCGTGATGCCTTCGTACTCAATTCCGCCTGGAACAGGAAGCTCAAGGGTATCATAGGATTCCACTTCAGCAGCCTTTGCATCTGATTCCGTTATGTCCTTTATGTCTTTCTCTTTGAATGAGAATTCTATCTTTGCGTTCTTGTTCTTGATTATGTTTTCCGGAAGATCAACTTCATAACCGCCACGGGCACCGATGACAATTTCCTTGTCCTTTACTGTCACATGACTTTTTGAAATTTCAGGAATTCCTCTCTGTGAGAATTCTTCCCTAGATTCCGGCGTGAATATTCTGTTCTGTTGGATTTCTACTGTTGTTTTTTCAGATTTTGCCTCGCCGATCATGTCGATGGCTTTTGCAAGATCCAGAGCCTTGTTCTTGAATATGAGACGGTTTTCTTCGCCTGTCTTAAGGCTTTCTATGAGAAGGGATTTCTTTTCCGCGCTTACACCTATAAGGCTTGCCTTGACTGTCTCTCCGCCGCGTTTGTTCAGGGCGTTGACAAAGTCACCAAGTTTTCCGCCTTTCCATTTGAAGTCGACGACCTTTTCTCCGACCTGGAATGTGTACTGGCCTTCCTTTACGTTGTAATCGCTGTCAATGTCTGCGCTTAAAAAACGGTCTGAAGCTGCAGGCTGAATCACTTCAAGCTTGAATGAGCCATATTCAGCCTCCCTTCCTGCATCTACAGTTACCGCTGCTTCTTCCGATGAGGATGTGAGTTTATTGTTGAATGGGTTTTCAAATGAATATAAGGTCTTGCAGCTATCCCTCAGAGTGGACATCTTCTGGTTCATCCCGCGCCAGGCATCCTGCTGGTTCTTGAAAGTCTCAACCTTTTCTTCCTCTCTTTTAAGAGGAATTCTCTCGACTTCCATAAGTGATTTTACGAGATCATTAGTTTTGTACCTGTCGCTTACGCCAGGAATATTGAGTCCATCTGCCACTTTGGAGGCTTATCCTTATATCATCTCATCAAAGAGCACACCAATGGCATGTTTCATGCGTGCCTGGATTCTCTGTACATCTTCTGATGGAATCTGACGAATTACTTCGTTTGTTGATGCATTAACTACTGTTACGACGATCTTGTCAGTTTCGCTGTTGACATTGAATCTGAGCTTGTGTCCTGTAACCATGTCTGAAAGTCTCTGCAGTTCCTTTGCGGAAGCCTCGATGCTGGCCTTGCTCTCCTCAATGTTTTCGAGAACTTCAGCAGCTGTCGTTGGCATTGGTGTTTCCACCTCTACCTTTGGGGCGCTCTTCTTTGCCGACAGAGAATTGTAGACATTCTGGCCATCCATTGCCATCGTCCGACCAATTGTATTAATTGTGTTCATGAACATTTCCTCCTGAAATGTTGTAAGAAAAAGAGTGGGGAAGGGGGCGCACCCCTCCTCATCTTTCACGCTTGCCTTCAAAAAGAAGACATCCAGAATTCTCTTATTCAACAAGCGTGTTGTTCAGCATAAGCTGATATCCCAGAACTACTGGAGAAGAGCCAATACGTTCTGTGACTGGCTGTTAGCCTGTGCAAGCATAGCTGTTCCAGACTGTGTATGAATTGAGTTCTTTGTGTATTCAACCATTGCAGATGCCATGTCTGTGTCGCGAATACCTGATTCTGCACCCTGCATGTTTTCTGCTGCAACAGCGATACCGTTAGAAGCCATTTCGAAACGGTTCTGGTAAGCACCAAGATCTGCTCTCTGGCGTGATACGTTCTTAAGGGCTGCATCGATTGT
>JAGHUO010000071.1 GCA_018064785.1 Candidatus Treponema equi | reverse complement strand
TAGATGCGGTGCATCTCTGTGAAAACCTTTTCGTTCATGAGGTTTACTTCAACACCAAGTGTTTTTGCTTCTTCCGTCAATTCCTTTCTGGCTGTGTCAATGTCAATCTGTGCATTGTCAAAGTCAACCATCATCATCATGACGAAGTTTCCGCTAAGAATTGTCTGTGTGATATCAACAATATTGATTGAACGGTTTGCAAGGTAAGCAGATACCTTTGCAATGATTCCGACTTTGTCTCCACCAACTACTGTAATAATTGCTTTCATAATGCCTCGATTTTAGTAGAAATAGTAATCATTTACAAGACATCAGATCATTACTCCAAGGTCATCTGCCAGCTTTTCCGCAGTGGTAAACTGTATGGCATGAATCCCAAGGGCGGCTGCTGCGTCACAGTTTATCTGCTTGTCGTCTATGAATACGCATTCCTTTGGCTGCTTGCTTTCCGCCTGCATGATTATGTTCCAGAATTCCGGTGAGGGTTTTGAAACTCCCATCTGACATGATGTGTATGTCTGGTCAAAATACGAGTAATCACCGCGTTCACAGTGATTGTTGTAGTGGGCGGAAATTGTATTTGTTCCGCAGACTACGCGGTTTCCCGCTTCCCTCAATGCCTTGATGATTCTTACGGTTTTCTCGTTGAGTACCGGATGGAAAAGCCAGTGGAACCAGTCGGTGCTTACCTTGATTCCGCTTCTTTTTGAGAAGAGTTCCCAAAATTCCTTCGTGTCGATTTCTCCGTTTGAGCACATGGTAAAAAGATTTGAAGGATCATCGATGTTTTCGATCGATGGGTTGCATCCGAATTTTGTAAGTTCGTCCTCTGTGATCGAAAGCATGTCACAAAGCCTGTTTGTAATGTTTGCGTTGGTGGTCACAACACCACCCATGTCAAAGATATAGAGCATGTCTTTACCTCTCTGTCGGGTGCTATTTCTTGCTTGCTACGATTTTAATAAGATCCGGAAAACTGTCTATTTTTTCTATGTATCCCGTTGCCTGTCCAAAACCATAGCCAGCCCATATGAATGGAATGCCTGCCTGTCTGCATGCATCGCTGTCTCCCTGTGTGTCACCGACGTATACAGGAGCTGTAAGTCTGTTGCGTGAACAAAGGATCTGTATGTTTTCCGCCTTTGCCTTTCCTGTGCGGCCAAAGCATTCAAAGTCCTTTATGTATTTTGTGATGCCGGTCTTTTCCATTGTAAGTTCTATGTAACCGTCCTGGCAGTTGCTTACGATGAAAAGGTTCTGCATTGTTGAAAGCTCTTTTATGGCTTCGATGACTCCAGGATATGTGATGTCGATTGTATTGTTCTTTATGGCGATCTGTTCCTCGGTACAGCAGTAGGAAAGAAGTTTTTCCTGGTCAGCCTTGCTAAGGTTTGGCCAAAGGTCCTGGGCGATGACATCCATGGTCTTTCCGAATTCTCCCTGGAGAATCTGGGCGTTCACTTTCTTTGCGTCAAGACCTGATTTTTCTATGGCCTTGTTCCATGCGACTGCGACGATGCCTGTTGTGTTCCATATAGTTCCGTCTATATCAAGAATAATTCCGTCTATAAAATCATTGCTCATATTAAATAAATATAATGCAAGAAAAGTCATTTATAAAGAGACTTTGAAAATATTGTTCCAGGCAAGGTAGGGAATTAATAAAAAGATGATATGGCCTATTGACATATTATATAAGTATATGCTTATATAATAATATGATAAATCAAGAGAATGAAGAGATGCTTGTGAATCTTGCGGAACTTTTTAAGGTTTTCGGGGATTCAACAAGAATAAAGATTCTGTATGCGCTCCTTGAAAAGGAAATGAATGTTACGGAAATCTCGGAGGCACTGAACATGACTCAGCCGGCAATAAGCCAGCAGCTTAGGATTTTAAAATCCAGTGGTCTTGTTAAGTTCAGAAAAGAAGGAAAATCAGCGGTCTACTATCCGTCTGATGAACACGTAAAAATAATCCTCAACATTGGAATTGAGCATTTAGGAGATTAGATATGAGTTGCTGTTGC
>JAGHUO010000143.1 GCA_018064785.1 Candidatus Treponema equi | reverse complement strand
ACGCGGATGAGGTTTATGTCATCATCGTGGTTTGCGACAACACGAAGATAGCTGATGATGTCCTTGATTTCCTTTCTCTCAAAGAAGCTGGTTCCACCGCTGACGGTGTAGGGGATGTTGGCTTCGAGGAAAGCTTCTTCAATGGCACGTGTCTGGGTGTTTGCACGGATGAGGACTCCAAAATCCGCATAGTTTCTTTTTTCTTCCGCGCATATTCCCTGTATTCCTTCCGCGATGAAGTCAGCTTCCGCCGCTTCGTTGTCAGGCATGTAGATTTCGATAGGCTTTCCTGTTCCGTTGCCGCTCCAGAGTTCCTTGTCCTTGCGGTTGGTGTTGTTTTTGATTACACCATTTGCCGCCGCAAGAATTGTTCCCGTGGACCTGTAGTTCTGCTCAAGTCGTATTTCCTGCACATCTGGAAAGTCAGTCTCAAAGTTCACGATGTTCTGGTAGTCGGCTCCACGCCAGCTGTAGATGCTCTGGTCGTCGTCTCCAACCACAGCGACATTACGGTCTGCAAGAAGGTGCATGAATTCATACTGCTGATGGCTTGTGTCCTGGAATTCATCGACCATGATGTACTTGAAACGGTCCCTGTATTTCTGAAGGATTTCAGGATGCTCCTTGAACAGTTTGATGGGAAGGACGATAAGGTCGTCGAAATCAACGGAATTGTAAAGCTTGAGGCCTTCCTGGTAGCCTTCGTAAAGCTGCCTGTACATGTCCGTTTCTCCGTTCCATGTCTTGCGGCCTGTCTTTATGTCGCTGAAAAGAACGCTTATCTTGTAGAGATCCAGGGCATCCGCCGTGAATTTCAGTTCCTGACCTGTTTCCTTTATGAGGGCTTTTTTGTCGGTTTCATCGTAGATGGAAAAATTAGGTCTGTAACCCAAAGCCTCTATTTCCTGCCTTAGGATGCGCACTCCAAAAGCATGGAATGTGCTTACAGTAAGATTCTGAAGCTTTTTATTGGTAAGGTCCTTGATTCGGTCTTCCATTTCCTTTGCGGCCTTGTTCGTGAAGGTCAGTGCAAGGATGGCGCTCTGAGGTATGCCTTTTTCAAGCATGTTGGCGATTCTATATGTGATGACACGTGTCTTTCCGGAACCGGCACCTGCGATGATGAGGATCGGTCCTTCAAGTGTGGTGACCGCGCGGTATTGTTCAGGATTCAGCTTGTCTTTCAATTCTTCTTCAAGTGACATAGGCGTATAATATAGTAAAATATTCCATAATTAACAATTCATAATTGAAAGCAATTGTTCACTTATGGTATAATCTTTGGAAATTTATAAATCTTTTTTGGAGTTTTTATATGAACAATTCAGTTGCAGCATTCCTGGGGAGACACAATTTTCCTGTACATCAGGATGTTAACGGCGTAGTAAACGCAATGCTCTATGACTTTGACATGGGGCTCAAGGGTAAAAAAGTTGGTTCGGAAATGATCCGTACTTTCACAACACCACCATCACAGGCAGCAGCTGGCAAGTCGGTAATCGTCATCGATGCAGGCGGAACAAATTTCCGTTCTTGTCTCGTTTCCTTTGCTCCAGATGGAACTCCATCCATCACAGATCTTGAAAAGACAAAGATGCCTGGTATTGAACGTGAACTTTCAAAAAAGGAATTCTTTGACCAGATTGCTACAAACCTTGAGCATCTTAAGGGAAAGTCTGCAAACATCGGTTTCTGCTTCTCATATCCAGTTACAATCCTTGAAGACGGAGACGGTGTTCTCATCAACTTCACAAAGGAAGTAAAGGCTCCTGAAGTTGAAGGCTGTACAATCGGAAAGGAACTTGCCGCAGCTCTCAAGGAACACGGCTGGAACGACAAGCTCAACATCACATTGCTCAACGATACAGTTTCTGCATTGCTTGCAGGGGCTGCTAATCCAGATGAAGGCATGGAATATTCTTCATACATCGGTTTCATCCTTGGAACTGGTATGAACGGTGCATACATCCAGAAGGAAGATGCAGCATATCCAGGACTCAAGCGCCAGATCATCAACTGTGAATGCGGAAAGTTCAATCAGGTTGCAAGAAGTGATTTTGACTATGCATTTGACAAGAAGTCTGACAAGCCTGGCATGGGAATCATGGAAAAGCTCTGTTCTGGTGCCTATCTTGGACCAGTCGCTTATGAAATGCTCAAGGCAGCCGGAACAGAAAAGGTGTTCTCTGACGCTGTTTCTTCTAAGTTTGCTTCCCTTGATGCCCTTACAACAATCGATGTTTCCTGCTATCTTGTTGCTCCACATTCATCAAACAACAAGCTTGGTGCCATGATTTCAGACGGAACTGCAGAAGATCAGGAAATCCTTTTCCAGCTTATGGATGCCCTCGTTGAACGCTGTGCACGTATGGCAGCTTCTATCCTTGCAGCCTGCGCAATCAAGAGCGGAGAAGGCAAGGAAGCAACAAAGCCTGTCTGCATGCTCTGCAACGGTTCGACATTCTTCAAGCTTTATAAGGTCCAGAGCCGCGTAAAGGCATACCTTGAGGATGTACTTGTAAACCAGCGCGGAATCCACTTCGACATCATCGAGCGTGAAAACGACATCACTCTCGGAACTGCAATCGGTGGTCTTATTACAAGATAACCTGCTTAAGTACATATTCAATGGGGCTGTGTATTTCAACGGTCCCATTGATGTTGTGCGGACATGTAAAATTTACTTTTCTTTTTCACTGTAAACTTATACAATTAATTTACCGATATTTAATTTAAGAAACTTTCTTTTTTAAGGTGGGATAAAAAAGTGTCAGGTGCCAAAGTTTTAGGTAAATCAATCCTTCTCATGATCCTTATTTTCATTCTCGTTGTTTTCGGAATGCTGTGGTTTGACTATCTTGGTGTCATCCATGCAAAGAAGACTTTTGCACCATTGTTCAAGCTGGTGGGGCTTGCTCCTCAGACTTCAGTCACTGCTTCTGATCCTAAAAAGCTTGTCGAGGCGGATCTTGACAACGATCGTTTTGCAAAGAGGCTCGAGGCCCTTGATATCCGTGCGGAAGAGCTTGCAAAGCGTGAATCTGATGTTCAGCTTGCTGAAGATGTGAATGCACAGGTTGCCCTTGAACTTGAAGACAAAGAAAAAACTCTCGCAGAACGTGAAAAAACATTTAATAATTTAGTAAAAAAATACGATGATAGAAGTGTAAACATTGAGCAAATTGTTGCAAACCTTAACGGTATGCCACCAAAGAATGCTGTAGCGATTCTTGTAGCCATGGATGACCAGGATGTAATAGACGTCCTGCGCAAGGCTGATGAAGTTGCTGCCGCAAGCGGAGAGGCATCAACAGTTGCTTACTGGCTGTCACTTATGCCTGGTGAACGGGCTGCTGAAATACAGCGAAAGATGGCCAACAAGCCGCTTACTATCAACTAGGAGTCATCTCCCCGTTAGAAGGCCTGCAACTGCTTCCTTGTTTATGATACTGGAGGAACGCAATGCAGGCCTTAAATATTCAGATTCTTGAACCTCAGAAATCAAATCCTCAGCCAAAGAGTTTTTCTTCTCATAAAAACGATTCAAAGATATCTATGTCATTCCGTGATATGGTGAGAAGCAGGACGGATGAAGTAAAGTCTGAGCAGATGTCGAAAGAAACTTCAGAAACAAAGCATGTAGAAAAATCTGCAAAACCAGTTGAGACAGCAAAAGCAAAGATTGTTGAAACAGTAAAAGCCAAAGCTGAAAATACATATGTAGAAAACGAAAAGGTAGAGTCTCAGTTCAATGCAGAGCAGGTTGTTCCTGTTTATATACCTGCAGAAATCTCATCTGAGAAAACAATAAAAACAGTTGAAGTTGCATCTATGGTTTCAGATGTTTCTTCAGAAGACATCATCATCAACGATACAGAACTTAGTTACCTCAAGACAAAGGCTCCTTCTGTAGATGATCCTCTTGCAATCCTTGAAAATGCTACAGAATACGCAAGCAAAGATGATCTTTTCATAAATGCACAGAACCTCTCTGTGGAAGATCCTGAAAAATTTCTTGATCGCCTTGCGGTAGCCGATGAGAATTTTGTTGCAGCAGACGTTAACATGGCGGTCCTTGGCATGGGGCAGCAGGTTGCTGTTGAAAATAAAATGGATATGCCTAAGGAAGATTCTGCTGTATTTACATTGAAAGTCGCTGATTCCGGCTCAGAGGTAAAATCTGAAGCAACATCGTTGTTCAATGAGATTTTCACAGTGACAGACAACCGCAGTGTTGAAGAAAAGGTCGCTCAGTTCAAGTCCATGATCAATGAAAAGTCTGAGAGTGCACAGGAAAACAACATCAACCTTGCTCTTACAATGAATGAGAACGCCGCACAGAATATCCTTGCTTCAAACAACCAGAGTGCAGGTGCTACAGGATCTACATTCCAGGAAATGCTTACACAACAGGTTCAGACAAATGTTCCTGATTTCGTAAAGGCTGGAAACATTGTTCTTCGTGACAACAACCAGGGTTCCATCAACATGATTTTGAAGCCTGAATCTTTAGGAAATGTTAAGGTTAATCTTCAGGTTACCGATAATGTAATTACAGGACAGATTACTGTACACAGCAAAGAAGCTTTCGAAGCTTTCAAGCAGAACATGGACAACTTGAGGCAGGCATTCCAGGACAGTGGTTTTGACAATGCAAACCTTAATTTGAGTTTTGCGGACAACGGTCAGTCTGGTGCTTTTGCACAGGGTGAACGCCAGCAGAGCAGCGAACAGTTCTTTGGCAACCAGTCGTACAGTAATTATGCTGCTTCAAGTGACAATGATGACTATGGTTCAGCTTCTGTCGCAGCATATGTGAACGACGGCGATGCACAGGTAAGCATCGTAGCATAAACGGGTATACAAAGAGGGTAATGTAATGGACGGAGTTCAGTTGAATTCAAGGTTGAGCGCCCAGGAAATGGCAGCTCTTAACATGCAGGTTGATTCATTCAACAAGTCACTTGTTGTTGAAGGTCGCAAGCCTTCACATGAACTTGGCAAGGATGACTTTCTTAAGCTTTTGATCACCCAGCTTTCACATCAGGATCCAACAAAACCAACTGACAATACTCAGATGATTGCTCAGATGGCACAGTTCAGCTCCCTTGAACAGATGACAAACATGAATCAGGAATTTGCAAAGATGAACCAGATGCTTGTTTCTGCACAAGGTGTTAATACAATCGGAAAGACTGTCGATATTGCTATTGGCGATACATCGACAACTGGTGTTGTAGAAGCCGTAACCTACGGACAGAACCCACAGGTTCGCGTTGGCAACATGTACTACGACATGAAGCAGATCACCGCAGTATACGGTGACTAAAATTGGTAATTAACCGGCAGTTTGCTGGTTGACTATATTGGGTAAATAAAAACAAAAATCAAAAGAGGGTATCTTTATGATGAGATCATTGTACGCAGGTGTTTCAGGTTTACAGAATCACCAGACAAGAATGGACGTAATCGGAAACAACATTTCCAACGTAAACACATACGGTTTCAAAAAGGGCCGTGCAACTTTCCAGGACATGATCAGCCAGCAGCTTAACGGCGCAGCTCGTCCAACAGAAGAAGTGGGTGGTGTAAACCCTAAAGAAGTTGGTCTTGGTATGAGTGTCGCAACTATCGACACAATCTTTACACAGGGAAACCTCCAGACAACTGGAAACGGAACTGACCTTGCAATTCAGGGTAACGGTTTCTTCGT
>JAGHUO010000046.1 GCA_018064785.1 Candidatus Treponema equi | reverse complement strand
AAAGCTATAAGATATCCCGATTTTGAAGCAGCCTTGATCTTTTCAAGGATTTCCACCGATGTCTCAAAACGTTGGGCGGTACTTTTACCTGTATCAGCCATTGCATCAAAAAGAGTAAAGGCATTTTCTTCGCGGTTATGGGAAAGAATTTTATCAACATCATCACATGTGACTGTGTGCCCCTTCTCGAAGCAATAGAAAAATCTTGAACATTCAGACTTAAGGGCATCCGTATTGTTCTCGATCATCTCAAGAATCTGTTCCACTGCATCAGAAGTGACAGAGAAGCCATTCTTGCGGAAGAAGGATTCGACCCACTGTGCTTTTCTGTTCTCGAACATTTCCCAGAAAACCTTTTTGTGGTCGCTGGCACAGGCATTCTCAAGCTTCTTGTCGATGCCGTTTTCTTCAGAAATGAGTATCAGTGTATTGGCGCTTTCAGATGTTGATTTTGCCCAGTTTACAAGGAGTTCTACATCGCCCTTTCCTTTTATTGATTCCGCGCTGCGGACTGTGATGAAAAGGGCTGGCTCAAAAAGGCTTGCATTCTGCAACTGGGCGACAAGATCCGCGACACGGATATCAGAGGCATAGTAACGATATTCAGCGATGTTGCCGTTTTTTTTCTTTGCCTGTTCGCGGATGTTTGCTATAGCATCATTTTTTTCACCAGCCTCAGGACCGGTGAAAATATAGAATTCTTTTGAAGCCATGATCAGTATGTTCTTACAAGACCAACCATGATGCCTGCGATTTTCACATCTGTGGCATAGATCGGCTGGAAGTCAGGATTTTCTGGCTGGAGACGAATCCTGTCCTGCTCCTTGTAGAATCTTTTAAGAGTAATGGCATTGTCAACGACAGCAACAACGATCTGTCCTTCGGCAGCTATCTCAGCCTGCTCGATGATCGCAAGGTCGCCTTCAAGGATTCCGGCGTTGATCATGCTTGCACCACGGACATTGAGGGCAAAATATGTCTTGCCAGGCTTTACGAAAGGCTCAGCAATTGTAACGTACCCATCAAGATTTTCCTCAGAAAGAAGAGGTTTCCCTGCTGCAATGGTTCCCAATTTTGGAATCTTTACAACAAAAACCTTTGGTTCCTGAACTACATCACCCTTGATTACGCGGAATGAGCGTGAACGCTTCTGGCACTGTGAAAGGTACCCCTTCTTCTGACATGCGGCAATGTGATCCTGAACGGCACGCAAAGAAATACCGAAGTTCTCTCCTATCTCGCGCACTGTTGGAGGATAACCGTTCTCTTCAGAAAACTTTGCAATAAACTCAAGGACTTCCTTCTGACGGTCAGTCAAGACTTTCATTTATTCCTCCTCGAATTTTGATTCAAAGAGAGCAAAGATTGCCTCTGCAGCTTCCTTTTCGTCAGCACCTTCTGCCTTGAGAGTAATAGTTGTGTTATATCCGGCTGCCATTGTGATGACACCCATGATGGATTTAGCATTTACTGATGTAGATTCCTTTTCAAGGAGAATTTCAGATGCGTACTTGTTTGCTGTCTGTGCAATAAGTGCTGCAGGTCTGGCATGAATACCAGCACGGTTTCTAACTGTTAAAATCTTTTCAACCACAATGTCCTTCCTTTTAACTCTGTGTTTTTGTATATATCTTTTAACTTTTTATATTCAATCAATAAAGATCATCACTGCCATAGTAGGCTTTCTGAGCTTCCCCGGATTCAATCCAGCGCAGAATGTTCTGGTTGAATTCCCTGGCCGAATAGTACCCCATTGTCTTAAGACGTTCATTCATGGCGGCAGCCTCGATGATGATAGGCAGGTTACGTCCTGGTTTTACAGGAATTTCGATAAGCGGAATCTTTACACCCAGCATATCCACGAAATGAGTCTCAGTTCCAATTCTGTCATAGACCTTGGTCTGATCCCAGGTTTCAAGCTTTATTACAATCTGAACTTCCTTCTGCTCACGAATGGCACCAACACCATAAAGCTGGGCAACGTTGATGATACCAAGACCACGGATTTCCATATGGTGGCTGATCAATTTGTTGGCACCCTGACCAAGAATCGAGTTACCGTTTACACAGCGGATCTCTACAATGTCATCAGCGACAAGACGATGACCACGTTCAATAAGTTCAAGGGCTGTCTCACTCTTACCTACACCACTTTCACCTGTCAGAAGAATGCCGACACCGTAGATTTCACAGAAAACTCCATGAAGGGTCTTGCGTGGAGCAAAAATATCGGAAAAAACACGGATGATTCTCTGTGCGAATTCAGAAGAACCAAGATCAGACTGAAGTACCGGAACACCGGAAGCTTCTGCAAGGGACAGAATCGTCTCAGATGGCTGAAGGTTTTTGCAGAATACCACACATGGGATTTCATATGTAAAGAATTTTCTTATGGGATCAAGATCTTCCTCGCCTTCAAGTTTCTGAAGATAGGCATACTCACCGCGTCCAATAAGCTGAACACGCTCATGAGCGAAGGATTCATAGAATCCCGAGAGTGCAAGCCCAGGTCTATTAATGTCGGAAGCCTTTATTTCACGGGACAAACCGCTGCGTCCTGCAAGACAGCGTATATTAAGAGAGTTGTGTCCTTTAAGGTCCATGTCCAGCAAATCGAGGACAGTAATATTTTTATCCGACATAAATATACTATACAATTATATCCAGAATAGCACAATAGCTTTAAAATTCTAGTCTAACTGCCGACAATTTGTATAGAAAATTTTAAAAGTAAAATGTCGGAGGCTGCCATGAAAGTGCACGAATCCAACGAAATCTTGTCAGATGCATTCTGGCTAAGTAAAAAATACTACAATGTAAAATCAGCAGAGCTCAAAAGTCAGGATAAAGATATTCTGGAAATAAAAGATTGCATTGATCAATGTTCCTGTTTCATGAATTTTACATCAGAAAGAGAAAAAAATGAAAAAAGAAAAAGAATGGTTTGAGAACGAAGATTTCTGGCTTAACTATGGGCCAATCATGTTTGATGAACAGCAGTGGGCACAGGCACATGGAATCGCCGAAAGATGCTGTGAAATTGCCAGACTTGAGAAAGGCGACAGTGTCCTTGATGTATGCTGTGCTGTTGGCCGCATAAGTATTGAGATGGCTCTATGCGGAATGAATGTAACCGGCGTAGACATTACACAGCCATTTCTGGATGCCGCAAGAGAAAGCGCGGAAGATGAAGGCATAAAGCTTGAGCTCATAAACCATGACATGAGGACATTCACCTCAAAAAAGAAATTCGACTGTGCCATAAACATCTACAATTCTTTCGGTTACTGTGATTCCATCGCAGATGACACGAAGATCCTCAAGCAGGTCTACAAGTCTCTTAAAAAAGGCGGAACCTTCATACTCGAGTGCATCAGCCGTGAGACTGCCGTAAAGTACTTCACTGAAGGAGAATGGTTTGACAGAGCCGGGAAAACAGTCCTGACGGAATTCAAGGTTGTGGGTGCATGGGAAAGCCTCAGTTCAAAATGGATTTTAATAGACAAGAAGGATGGTTCCAGAATGGAGCACACATTCCTGCAGCGTCTTTATTCCGCGGCGGAACTCCGGGACACACTCCTCAAAGAATGCAAGTTCAAATCCGTTGAAGTGTATGGCGGATTTAACGGAGAAGCCTATGACCAGAACGCAAAGACCATGGTTCTGGTCGCACATAAATGAACTGGATAAATCACCTTAAAGTCCTTATCAGCAATTGAATTTCTCCAAAGAGTGCATTGTCTACAACATTTGAGAAATTTATTCTGGAAGTATCCATGGTGTAATCGGCATAGGCTTGTTCTTCTGTAAGCCCATCAAGGGATTTGCTCTCTTCCCAAAGCCAAATCCAGTTCTTTCCATCAGTAAACAATTTATATACAAATTTCACCCCTTGTGTTTTTCCAGGATAATTTTTTGGCTTTGTAACCCAATGGAATGTTCCGTCCTTATCAAGAGTTATCTTGCACGGTTTATTATTTTTATCAAGAAGATGGAATTCTCCTCCACCGGTTGAAGGAACAAATTCTTTGCTAGTATTTGGATGCCTGTTAGAAACCTTGATCCTGATTCCTTTCTTTCCTTCAACAGGATAGAGTATTTCGAGCTTTGGAACGAATTTTTCGCGTACAGTTCCGTCTTCTGGGTTTCCTGAACCTGCTGCTGTTCAACTTTCTTCAAATTAAAAAGAGAACGAAAGAATTCTGCCACAGTACAAAATAAAAAGTACTGGGTTAAGCGCACAAAATTTCTTCGGTACAACACACACTTTTATTTCGGATAAAAAAAGGAACCAGACCTCTGGTTCCTTTTTACTTTACTTGTTGTAGTTTCTCTTGACCTTCTGTGTCGTCGTCATTTCAAGAGCCTTGTCAAGAATCGTGATCTTAAGGATTCTGGCATAAGGCTGAAGATTCTTGTTTACCCTGGCAACGATTTCATTTACAGCAGAAGAAACCTTTTCCGAATGGCTGTCACTATCGCGGTTAAGACCAAGCTTTGCAAAAAGATCATCTGAAGGATAGATCAATGCCTCGATGTTCTCGCTTTTTGATGCCTTGTCTTCCACATATCCCTGAACAGTGATCTGGGCTATGTCCGTCTCAAGCTGGAAGGCATTCTCGATTTCTTCAGGATATACATTCTTTCCGCCTTCAGTAACGATCATGTTCTTTGCACGGCCACAGAGGACGAGATAACCTTCCTTGTCCAATCTTCCAAGGTCGCCTGTCTTGAAGAAACCATCTTCAGTAAACACCTTTGCTGTCTCTTCAGGCATGTTGTAGTAGCCTTTGAAAACCATTGGTCCCTTAACGGCAACTTCACCTACCCCGTTGTCTGCCTTGTCTATGATTTTCATTTCCATCCATGGGAAAAAGTACTGGCCTACAGATTCAATCTTAAAGTGATCAACAGGATTCAAAGTTATGATAGGACTTGTTTCCGTAAGTCCATACCCCTGAACAAAGTCAATGCCCATTTCGTTGTAAATCTTAAAAACACTCGATGCAAGTGGACCACCACCACAGATTGCAATTCTCAGAGAGTAGATGTTTGCCTGCTGAAGGACAGATTTAAAAAGTACTTTACCTGGATTCTTTCCGGTAAGTTTTTTAATGATGTAGGAAATCTCAAGAAGGATTTTTATCACTGCATAAACTACAGGACCTTTTGATCTGATTCCCTTCATGATGCCAGCAAGAAGCTTGTTGAAAAGCAAAGGAACACCAAGAAGCATTGTGATCTTGCCTTCCTTAAGTTCCTTCATGAGCCGTGTGACAGCCATGGATTTTCCGTAGACTATCTCAGCACCTACAGAAAGGGATTCAATGAACACTGCCTGCATTGTGTATGCATGATGGATAGGAAGCAATGCGTAGAATACATCCTTTTCATTGAGATACATTCTTGTCTGGGCAATGTATGTATCGGAAACAAGGTTCTTATGGGTGAGCATGACACCCTTTGGAGTTCCAGTTGTTCCGCTTGTAAAAAGAATGACCGCCAGGTCGTCTTCCGCATTGGCATGACTGTCAACATCTCCATCAGCTTTCAAATCATAGACAAAAAGCTCAGAATTTTTAGGATTGAGGGAACCGATTTTATAGTCATAAGTTCCGTCACTGAAGTGCCGGTATTTTTCCTCATCGACAAAGAAGAACTTTGGCTTTGCTGTCGCAAGAAGATTCTCAATTTCCTTTTCATGAAGGCCATAATCTATAGGGCAGACTACAGCACCGGCAAACATGCCTGCAAGAAAAACAGTTCCCCACTCAGGAGAGTTTTTTCCGGAAACAGCAATGCGGTCACCCTTTTCCACACCATTCTTTTTAAGCCAGCAAGCGAGGGCGAGCACATTATCCCTTACCTGGGAATATGTAAGAGTCTGCTTGCTTCCTCCAGGTCCTTCAAAATCAGTAAAACAAGGGCGTTCTGGAAATCTTGATGCAGTGATGCTGAACATCTCTGGGACTGTAGGCCACTCCCCGTTAAAATCTTTTCCCCTGTAGGAATCCAAAAACTCCCATGGTTTTTCAAGTGCTTTTGCCATATCCGCTCCCATAAAAAGTCAACGAGCATGTCGACTTAATATTAATTTTTAATCTGAGAGAGCCTGTTCAACAAGATTTGGTTTTTTGTAATTCCCTACCATCTTT
>JAGHUO010000114.1 GCA_018064785.1 Candidatus Treponema equi | reverse complement strand
TGATGGTGTGCATGTTCTTGAAAAATTCGTAGAAAAACCAGACCTTGAGACGGCAAAGGCATATCTTGCTGAAGGTACCTACAGCTGGAACAGCGGAATGTTTGTCTTTAAGGCAAGCAGTTTCCTTGATGAACTTGCAACCTTTGAACCGGAGATGTCTGACCTTAGCAAGAAAGCCTTTGAGGACAGCGATATAGATGCCGATTTCATACGCATAAACAAAGAAGCCTTTGAGCAGATCAAGGGCAACAGCATTGACTATGCGGTCATGGAAAAGACAAAAAAAGGCAAGGTCATCAAGCTTGACGCCGGCTGGGATGATGTAGGCTCCTATACTGCGCTTTTTGAGATCAATGAAAAGGACGGTTCTTCCAATGTGGTGAACAGTCCTGAAAAGGTTTTTACTCTTGATGCAAAGGGCAACTACATCAATACAAAAAAGAAGACAGCGGTCATCGGTGTCGAGAATCTTGTTGTTGTTGAAACCGATGATGCTGTACTTGTCTCTACACTCGATAAGGCTCAGGAAGTTAAGAAGGCTGCCGAAGCCCTCAAGTAGTCTGTTTTATTGTTGTGAAAATTTCTCTTTATATATGTTGACGGCAAGGTTGAGCAATGCTTCCTTGTCGTTCATTTTTGGTGAATCGGTCACAGTCTCAAAAAGCTCTTTTAGGATTTTCCCGATTACAGCCCCCTTGGGAATACCTGCGTCCATAAGATCGTTTCCGTTTATCTTCAGGTCCTTCAGGCTCAAGGCGGAATTTTCCTCCACAAGCTTTGCGATGCGGTCTTTCATTTCTATAAGGTTGTTCCAGCTTGGGCTTCCTGGAACTGCGGCTACGTTGTGCATTCCGTGTATGTCTGCAAGTCTAAGCCATACAAGATTGTCCAGGTTTTCAAGTCCAATCCTTATGATGAATCTTCTTACGGCACTGTCTGTCCATGTGGACTCATAGAAGAACATGTGGTGCTTTACAAGATGTGTCACCTGCTTTATGTCGTCGTTTGAGAATTTCAAGGCTGTCATGGATTCCTGGCATTTCTTTGCGGAAACTGTTTCATGTCCATGAAAGTGGAATATCTCTGTGCCATCAACAGTTTCGACAGTGCGGCTTTCTGGTTTTCCTATGTCATGGTAGAACGCTGCAAGACGTACTATAAGATTGTCCTTAGGTGCTCCGTCGCATGCATAGAAGTTGTGGTCTGCTACGTCAAATTCATGGAATCCTCTTTTGTCCCCCTGGATGCAGCCACGGCAGACCTTGAATTCCGGAATGAAAATATCAAGAACTCCAGTGCTTTCAAGCAACTTTAAGCTGACGCTAGGTTTTGGGCTTTTCATGATTTTGCAGAATTCATCATGGAATCTTTCAACGGAAATGGATTTTGTTTTTGCAAGTATTTCCGGAACAGAAATAGCTTCAAGTGTTTTTTCTTCAATTTCAAATCCAAGCTGACCTGCAAATCTGATGGCACGTACAGGACGAAGTCCGTCTTCTCCAAATCTTTCCAGAGGATTGCCTACAGTACGGATGATCTTTTTCTTTATGTCTTTCATTCCGTCGAATGGATCTTTTATTGTTCCGTCTTTCAGGTCTGCGGCTATGGCATTCATGGTAAAATCACGGCGGCTAAGGTCTTCTTCGATGGTCCTTGCATATTCAACCTTGTCAGGATGTCTTCCGTCGCTGTAGTCTGCCTCTGTGCGGAAAGTTGTGGTCTCAAGCTGCATTCCAAAAATGTGGATGGTGACTGTTCCGTGGGCGATTCCCGTTGGAATTACTTTTCTGAAGATTTTCATGACCTGCTCTGGTGTTGCGTCTGTGGCAAGGTCATAGTCATGGACTTCCTTTCCCATGATCATGTCACGTACAGCGCCACCAACAAGATAGACACAATAGCCGTTGGTGTTGAAAATGTCGCTGACTTTTTTTAAGGCTTCAGGGATTTTTACACTTTTGCTGAAAAACATGATATATTTCTATCATATTAAGGGAGAAAATTCCATTATGAAGGTTTTGATTTTTACCGGAGGACAGGCTCCTTTGCCAGATCATGTCCGTCCTTTTTTTATAGATAGAAATTTCGATTACATAATCGCAGCTGATTCCGGTCTTGATACCTATGAGACCTATAGGAAAGCAGGTCTTGTCTCAAGAAATCCTGATTTTCTTACAGGTGATTTCGACAGTGTGAGCGACAGGTCCTTGATTGAAAAATATCCTGATGCAGAAAGAAAAATCTACAGCCATGATAAGGACTATACGGATTCGGAACTTGCACTTATGAAAGCCCGTGAGATTTGTGGTACAGACGGAACTGTTGTTCTTTGCGGAGGCAACGGAGGTCGTCCTGACCACTTCATGGCTCTTTATGATTCTTTTTCAAGAGAATATCATGCCGACATATGGCTTTGTGGCCTTCAGGTTGTATGGTTCTGCGGTGAAGGAACTTCAATGAAGATTTCCGGAGCTGGCCATGATGACAGGATATCTGTTTCAAGAATTTCTTCGGAATATTCAGGTACTGTCCTTGAAAGCAAGGGCTTTGAATGGAACAACCTTAACGAAAGCGGAATGCCAAGTCTTTCAAACAGAATCTCTGGGGAATATGAGAAACAGGGCAAGCCGATAGAATTGTATGCAAAAAAGGGAAGCTTCCTTGTATACACTGATTTTGGTGCCCAGGTTTCAGTTCAAGCCAAGGGAAAGAATTGAGACTGCACGGACCGCTATGAAAACCGCAAGGGAAATGGCGGTGGACAATATGTAGATGGCAAAGAAAATCCAGTAGTGTCTTTTTAGGCTGATGAAATATAAGGTGACGCTTTCGATGATTCCGGCTATTGAAAAAAGAAAAAGAATGATGCAGTCGGCGGAACAGAGGAAAAGAATGAAACGCTGTGTGGAATCAAGAAAATTCTGGTAGTTTCCGCTTATGTAGTAGGTCATGAGGATTATCAGCAAAAGCGCAAAGAACAGGGAAGTACGGCCTGTAAGTTTGAAGAGAAAGGATTTTGTCAATGTGGAGGGCGTACTGTTTTTTGCCATAGTCTTTATAAAAATTGAATTTTCGTGTATATTATAACGGTAAATTTTTATAATTTCAATTTTAGTGGTTGGGGAAAAATGAAAGCGAAAAAGTTTTTTGGCAATATATTTATTCTTGTGATTTTTGGCGCAGCTGTTTTCTATGTAGGATGGATAACTTTCCGCGTAAAGCCAGGATTTTGTGCCGTAATGACTTCCAAGACAAGCGGAATCCATGACAGCCCTGTTGTTTCCGGTTCTTTCCTTTGGCGATGGGAACGTCTTTTGCCTACCAATGTGACACTTGAAACCTTTGATCTTGCCCCATACAAAACCACACAGGTCATTTCCGGTGAGCTTCCTTCTGCAAAGGTTTTCAAGGAATATGCTTCCGTGAATTCAGATTTCAATTACAACATCAAGATCAACATCACCATGAGCATTACTCCTGAAAAGATTCTCGATCTTTATAAAAAGAATGCCATCAAGACCAATGAAGATCTCCAGGAATTCTATGACAACCGTTCAAAGCTTGCGGCTTCTCTTGTGGCTGAAAGCATCCTTTCAAAGGAAGACGGCTATATTATGAGACCATATTCCTTTACAGAGGATATGATCCTTAAAGTTATCATGGATAAAAAATCGGAATTCGACGGCATTGCGATTTCTTCTGTTGAAGTTTCTGACTGTCAGCTTCCTGATCTCTATGTTTATTATTCCGCAAAAAAATCTTATGACGGTTTCATGGAAATCCTTGGAATGAAACTTGAAGAAAGCGCTGAAAAAAATGCCGAGTTTTATGTGGAGCAGGACAGGATGATCAAGCAGTTTGAAAAGCTTGGTGATCTTTTCAAGAAATATCCTTATCTTCAGGATATGTTCAAGACTGGTGATGCTGCTACAATCCTCAATGCAATGAAAACCATTAAATAAATACGCAGGTAAAAATATGAAAAGACTTTATGCACTTAGGGGAGCCGTTTGTTCCCAGAATACAAAGGAAGATATCCTTAAGAATGTAGGTGACATGTGTCGTGTTCTTTTTGAGAAGAACAATGTAAAGGCAGATGATCTTGTAAGTATCCAGTTTACCATGACCAAGGAACTTGATGTCATGAATCCTTGCTATGCTCTTAGACACAGCGACACAGGCATTGATACGTCAAAGGTGGCTCTCTTCAGTTCTCCGGAACTCGAGATTGTCGGAATGCTTAAGAACTGCATCCGTGTGATGGTTACCGTATATCTTGAGGAAGGTTCTGATCTTCAGATGGTTTATATGAACGGTGCCGAGGTTCTTAGACCTGACTTTGCAAAAAAATGAACCTTTGGCTAGTTTCCCGAGAGTACGCTGGTATCGCTGAAGCCGGTGGGGTAAAAAACGTTGCGACTTCTCTTTGTGAAAGTTTTGTAAGGCTTGGACACAGGGTTACTCTTTTTATTCCTCTTTATGGATGCTCTGATCTTTCAGAAGTTGAATGGGATCATGACTATGATGATTCTTTTGAGAGCATTGAAATTCTTGGAAAGACGGAATCTATTACATACAGACGTGGAAAACTGAATGGCGTAGATATTGTTTTTGTCTGCCATCCTTCTTTCGAAGAAAAACGCGCAGTATATACCTATACACAGGAAGATCAGGATGAGAATCCTTGCCACGTAAAAGGCAACGGCCATGTAGATGTCAATTTCATGAATGTCATCTTCCAGAAGGCTGTGATTCTATATGCAAAGAAATGCACTGTAGTCGATATTCCTGCTGTGATTCATTGTCAGGATGCTCCTACAGCAATGGTTCCGGTCTACGGCAAGGTTCTTTGCAATTCCGATGAGAAGGTCAGGGAAATCCTTGAAAAGACAAAGTATGTGGTCACAATACATAACGCTGGCCCTGGTTATCATCATAGCATTGGTTCCCTAGGTGAGGCTGTGGAATACACAGGCATCAAGGAGGACATTCTTAGATTTGGGCTTGCAAAGGAAGGCGTTGAACCTTTCGTCCTTGCCGGTCTCTATTCCGTGGTAACCACAGTTTCTCCTGAATATGCAAATGAAATCATCGAGAACAGGACCGATACTGATGGACTTGCGGAAAAATTCAATGAAAACCATATTTCCATCACTGGCATCACCAACGGTATAGATTTTACAAGATATGATACAGATGACATAACTAAATCCCAGCTTCCTTTTCCTTATGATCCTCTTTCTGGAAATATGGAAGGAAAATATAAATGCCGTGAGCTTTTCATAAAAGACTATGCTTTGAAAGAGAGCTGCTGCATCCCTGAAGGTCTTCTAAAATATGGGTATCTCGATGTAAGTGAAGGTATTGAAAGTTATGTATATATAGCATATCACGGCCGTGTAGTGCACCAGAAAGGCATTGAAGTAATGTGTGACGCCACTGAAAAGCTTCTTGAAAGAAACCATAAGGTGAAATTCATTTTTGCCGGACAGGGGGCTCCTGAACTTGAGGACAGGCTTGCTGCCGTTGCCACAAAATATAAGGGTAGTGTCCTTTATCTTAAAGGCTACGATAAAATCCTTGCGCGTCTTTCTGTAGCTGCATCTGATTTTTCTCTTCATCCAAGCTGGTTTGAACCTTGTGGTCTTGAGGATTTCATTGCACAGACTTTTGGAACACTGCCTATAGCAAACGCCACTGGTGGTCTGAATAAGATAATAGACGGAAAGACCGGCTGGCTTTATAGTCCTAATACTGGAGATGTTCTTTCTGGAGTGATGGAAAAAGTCTCAAGGATGGTCCTTGAAAATGGCAGAGATGAGATCATCCAGATGGCTTGTGAGGCTTCAAGATACATTCATGAAACCTATTCCTGGGACAAAGTAGCCCTTGAGTATGAAAGACTCTATGGTGAAAACTGATCTTAAATATTGATGAATTAATGATCAATGATAAAAAAAAATCGGCTCTAAGAGCCGATTTTTTTGTGTCACTAACTGTTATTTTGCGTTGCTTGTATCAATGTCCAGTATAAGCGAGAGGTCTGAAAGTGAGAGAAGGGCTGGTCTGCCGTTCTCTGTTGTTACTACAAGACCACTGCCTGTAACTGTGATTGCTGTAGCTGGGCTTACTGCGATAGAACTCTTCTGCTTGAATTCAACAGCCTTGTCGTAAGCTGCCACGTAGCTTCTTCCGTCTTCCTGGATTACACAGTAGTAGTTGCTTCCGTTTGTGACAAGAACAGAATCCTTTGAAAGTGTCTCATTGCTTTCCTTCTGGATTTCCATTGTGAATGCATCAATGAGACAGAGCTTTACTGCGCCAATGCCGGCATTTTCACCACATACAGCCATGTAGAAGATTGCTGGTCCTGAAGTCTTCTGTGGCATTACAGCCTGTGTTGCCATGTTGATGACTGGATCCTTTACTTCCATGACTGTTCTTCCACGGATAACTTTTACTGGAGATTCACGTACAACTTCACCGGTCTTTGCATTGATCTTTACAAGAGTGCTGAGCTTTTCACCATCATCAAGGACCTTGAGACCCATGACAGTTCCGTCCTTAAGGTTCTGGAGTTCATTGTTGAGAAGATCCTGCTGATCCTTTGCGATCTCCTGGCGTTCGTTCTGAGCTTCATCAGCCTTCTTGTCTGCAAGCTTCTGGTATTCTTCTGCCTGTTCAAGAGCTTCGTCAAGCTTAGACTTCTGTTCATTTGTCTTTTCAGCTTCTTCCTCAGCCTTTGCTTCAGCTTTTTCAGCTTCCTGCTTTGACTTGTCGGCTTCCTGCTGTTTCTTTGCAGCTTCCTGCTGCTTTTTCTTGTCGTTAGGATTTTCCTTTGCTTCCTGCTTAGCCTTGTCAGCATCCTGCTGTTTCTTGTCTGCGTCTGCCTTCTTTTCAGCTGCAGCCTTTTCAGCTTCCTTCTGGTTCTTCTTCTGCTGGTCTAAGTTCTTCTTTTCCTGGCTTGCGTCTTTTGCTGCAGCCTGGGCTTTTTCATTAGCCTTGTCTGACTCACGTTCCTTGATGTCCACCATGTTCTTGCGTTCATCAATTCCCTTGTCGTCTTCTTCCTTCATTGAGTTGACAACGTTCTTGTCGCTGATGACAGAAGTCTCTACTGAAGAAAGTCCACCGTCGGCAAATTCTCCAAGAGGAATGACAATCTGTGAGTTTCCTGGCCAGTCCATGTACTTGATAGAAAGACCGCATTTGTCTGCTGTGAGATTCTTTGTAACGATGTCCTTGTACTTTGACTTGAAGGCATCAAGGTTCTTGCGATATACCGCATTGTATACAGTTACGAATGTTGCGACTGTGTTTGCGTCTTTTTCATTGTATCCGTATGCTGCGGAAAGATATGCAGCGATGATTCTTCTAAGGTTGCGGATATGGTCTACTGTTGCGCTTTTGTTGATTACAAGAATATCAGCGTCCAGTTTTCCCTTTGTCTCGTCAACAGCATGGATGACCGTGTATTTTTCGTTTGCGCCTACAACAGCTTCCTTATCAAGTCCTGCCTTGTTAAGTCTGTTGCCAAGGCCTGTACCGATAGCCTTGATTGCTTCAACTGTTTCAATTACTGCGTGTGGTCCGGAATAGTTTTCGAATACGATTGTTCCTTCGTCACCAGTACTCTTAAGTTCCTTTTCGTTGACGTCAATTGCAGCTGCGCTGAATACAGCAAATACAGCAAGTGCAAGTGATGTAGCTACAAATTTCTTCATAAAATCCTCCACGAATTTCTTCTATTTTAGCACTGAATCAGCCGTTTGTCATGAAAAATCATTAAAGGTCGGCTTCAGCAATCTTTTTCATTGTTTCAACAGCCTTGTCCCTGATTTCCTTTGGAAACTGGGGATAAAGCAGATAGCTCAATATATGCCTTCCTTTGCTGAAGAAAGAAGGACGTCCCATGAAGCGGCATATTTCCCAGGTGGTGTCGCATATCTCGTTCAGGAGAATGGTATCCTTAGGCGTGATTCTCTTTGAATTCATCAGCTGCTCTATGGTGTTTAGGATCTGGCAGTCAGGATCCCATGCGGCATTGCCTGCACATTTGACGATAAAAACAAGCAGTGAAGGGTCATTGAC
>JAGHUO010000073.1 GCA_018064785.1 Candidatus Treponema equi | reverse complement strand
GATGTAGGTGTTAGACTTTACTTCCCTAAGGGAATCATTGCCCAGAGCGGTGAAGCCAAAAAACTCGGTCATACAGCAAACGGAACTATCGGAACTACAGTTGTAAACGGTAAGCCTCTCGTACTTCCTTCAGTAAGAAAGTTCATCAGCGGCGAACTCACATCTGCAGAAGTTGTTGGATATGCACCAACAGCAGGTAATCCGGAACTCCGCGCAGTATGGAAGGACGAATTAATCAGAAAAAACCCTTCACTCAAGAACAAGTCATTCTCACTTCCTGTAGTAGTACCAGGTCTCACTGCCGGAATCTCATATCTTTCAGACCTCTTCCTTGATGAAAAGCACGCACTCGTTGCAGCAGATCCATCTTGGGACAACTATGTTCTCATCGCAAGCGCAAGACGCAATGCTGACTTCGTGCAGTTCAAGGTTTTCAAAGACGGAAAATTCAACATTGAAGGTCTCAAGGAAACACTCAACGAACAGGCAAAGACAGGCAGCGTTCGCGTTATCCTCAACTTCCCACAGAATCCTTCTGGATACTCTCCAACAAAGGATGAAGCAAAGCAGCTCGTTGCCATGTGCAAGGAACTTGCAGAAAAGGGAACAAAGGTAATGGTATGGTGCGATGACGCATACTACGGACTCAACTACGAAGATGACATTGAGCCAGAGTCACTTTTCGCACACCTCTGCGACCTTCATGAAAATGTTCTTGCAGCAAAGATCGACGGACCAACAAAGGAAGACTTTGCATGGGGATTCCGCACAGGATTCATCACATTCGGCTGCAAGGGAATGACAGAAGCACAGTACGATGCTCTCGTAAAGAAGCTCATGGCAGCAATCCGTTCTTCTGTTTCATGCGCAGCTACACCAAGCCAGTCTATCATCCTCAAGGGATACAAGAGCGGAAACATCGAAGCTGAAAAGAAGGAATTCCGCAAGATTCTTGAAGGACGTTATGCACTTGTACGCAAGTTCGTCAACGAGCACAAGAGCGACTACATCGAGCCACTTCCATTCAACTCAGGATACTTCATGTCATTCGATACAAAGAAGATCAATGCAGAAGAACTCCGCGTAAAGCTTTTGCAGGAACACGGAATCGGTACAATCCAGATCGACCCACAGACACTCCGCGTTGCTTTCTCAAGCCTTGATGAAGAAAACATCGAAGTTGTCTACAACGCAATCTACAAGGTAGCAGACGAGATGGGAAAGAAATAATTGATGATGGACAATCCATAGTTCATAATCGGCGTGCAGTTCACTGCACGCTTTTTTTTTGCTATAATGTTTCCGTATGAAAAAAATTTTAAAGTTGTTCTGCCTTGCCCTTCCCCTATGCTTTGTTTCATGTTCAAAAAACAAGGACAAGACTGTAATCATATGGACCGATAACACGGAAGTTGTTTCCTATGTGGAACTTTTCAACACGACCCACGAAAAGACAAAGGCTGTTGTTGTCTATAAAAAAGAACCAGCCCGTACCCTTCCGCCTGCAAAAGACGAAGTGCCACCAGACATTGTCATAGGTCCATGGCTCAAGAACTCGCTTACAAGAAAATACTTCACGCCTATAGACTATCTTTTCACGGAGAACAGCATCTCTCGCAGCCAGTTCTACTCAAAACTTCTGGATTACGGAAACATCAACGACAGACAGTATCTGCTGCCTGTAAGCTTCAACCTGCCTGCCATGATGTTCTCAAGAAAGAATGAAAATCTCCTTGGCAACGACCGCTATCTTGGCATAAATCAGATCCGTGACGCCGCCACAAAATACAACGGAATAAACAAGAAGGACGCCTATGTATCCATGGGCTTTGGAACTTCCTGGGACAAGGAATTCCTTTATACAGTCACAAAACTCAAGGGAACATCCTACCGCGAAAAAGGAACAAGCTTCCTATGGGATCCTACACCGCTTGAACTTTCTGTAAACCTTCTAAGAAACTGGACAAGCACATGCAACACCGATACCACAACCGAACAGAACTTCCAGTTCCGTTATCTCTACATGCCTAGCTACCGCCAGGTGACTTCTGGCAGATGTCTTTTTGCATACACGACAAGCGACAAGCTCTTTACACTTACGGACGCACAGTCATCAAGCATTGCTTTCCGTTGGATTGTAGAGGACAACATGATCCCTGTCGAAGACAACATGCTTACCATGGGACTCTACAAAGATGCCGCAAACGCTGCCCAGGCTGAGGAATTCATCAAGTGGTTCCTTACTGAACAGACACAGCAGAAACTCATTGAGCGCACAGAAAACATGAAGCTTGATACCGTCAACTTTGGTATCGCAGGTGGATTTTCTTCAATCCGTGACGTCAATGAAAAATATTATCCAGCCTTCTACCGCCAGCTTCTTGGAAACATGCCACCGGAAGAATACCTGACGTTGCCTAACATCCTTCCATACAGATGGGAAAGTCTCAAGGCAAACGTTATCCTTCCTTACCTTGAAGACAGCACAAACACCAACGGCGCAAAGAACAACAGCACTCTGGAAGAGCGCATCGCCGAATGGACAAAACAGTTCTACTAAACCTTAAAATATACTAAACAAAATTCTACCCTTGCCGATAATGAAAGTGAGGGTAGGATTATGTTTTCAAACGGAATAAATCTTAACGCAGCATCTTATAACAATGTTTTCTCAACTTCTTCAGGTTCTTTGTTTGTACCTGTAAAGCCAAGCGCTGTCATTTATTCCCAGCTGGACTATGTGCACGGAACAGCCGCAAAAAGCGGACAGAACGGAGTTCCGCTAAGCAAGGTAAGAATCCTGAACACACTCATCAACCAGCTTGTATCAATGAAGCAGAAGACTTCAGCCCATTCTGAAAGTGAACTCAACGGAATGTCTGAGGAACAGAAAGACGCACTTATAAAGGAATATCAGCAGCAGATAAAGAACGCAATGACAAACACGGCACAGCCTGCAACATACGGATTTGCAGGACTCATGCCAGAGGCCGGTGCCGTAGTCAACGTGACTGCATGATGCTGGAACTTAAGCCCAGACAGACCATAGAAGGAAAGCCGACACAAGGGTAGTGACCACAGTGAAAGGCAGTCCAACCTTAAGCCATCCGCTGAATCTGACCGGATGGCCTTCTTGTTTTAAAATACCTGTGGCGACGACATTTGCACTGGCTCCAAATGGAGTGACGTTTCCGCCAAGACAGCTTCCTATGAGAACTGCAAACATGTAAAGCTCGCTGTTTGTTTCCATTGCCGATGCCATGGATGAAGCTACAGGAAGCATCGCTATAATGAATGGGACATTGTCCACAAAGGCACTTACGGCTACTGAGATGAGAATCATAAGAGCAAATCCACCTGCGACAGATCCCTTTGTGACACCGGCAAGCATTGATGCCAATGACGAAAGAAGACCAGCTTCCTTCACCGCACCTACAACGACAAAGACGCCGATAAGGAAGAATATTGTTTCCCAATCAAGTTTTCCTGCCACCATCATAGTCTCTGCAGTTGACTTATGCTGGAAGAACCTGTACCAGAGAAGTGAAATGATGCCAAGTCCAAGGACAAGAATTCCGCTTGCGTAGACCGTACGGTGGTTGAAGAAAGACATGAGTGAAAGGCCTACAACCATGAAAACAAAGATCCCAAAAGGAACCCATGAGACGATACTTTCTGTTTCCACGGTGACTTTCTTTCTTCTCAGCTTCGAAAAACACATGTAGAAGAAAACAAAACCGGCAAGCATGCCAGCCTGAACTATAAAGAAGATGGACATTTTTCCGTGGTGGACAAAAAAGTCATTGAAGCTGAATTTTGCGTAGTTGGCAAAAATCATTGATGGAGGATCGCCGATCAATGTCGCCGTACCTTCAAGATTGCTCATGACCGCAAGACCAATGAGAAACTTTGTTGGATTCATCTCAAGTTTTTTGCAGATGGCAAGAGCTATAGGAGCCATAACAAGAACTGCGGCCACATTCTCCACAAAGATTGAAATGATTCCTGTCATTGCAAGGATGGCTGCCATGGCAAAACAGATGTTGCCGCTGCCGTTTATGATTCCGTCTGCGATTTTTGCAGGCATCTTTGAATAGATGAACATGGAAGCGATCATCATGCTGCCAAGATAGATGAGGATCACATTCCAGTTTATCACCTCGGTAAACGAATGGATCAACGCATAGGTATGCACATGGAATTCACCCTCAAGGGCCATGATGTCTTCCGGAAGAGGGAATATGGCATCAGGAATGATTGTCGCAAGAATGATTATGAGAAGCGCTGCCCCAAGGGAAAACCACACCTTCTTTGTCTGAAAAGCAATGACAAGACCATACATCAATATGGCGATTGCGGCCACAAGAATCTCAACGTTCATTTTTACCTCGCACTAGAGTTTTGGGATGAATGGACTGCTGCCACCTAGAACCATTTTATAGAAGACCACATTGTAGTAATCATGTTCCCTGTCCACTTCGACTATGGCATATGAATTAGGAAGACCGCATCTAGGTCTCGCACAGCTGCCGGGATTCAGGGTGAAGATGTTTCCACTCTCAAGCATCTCGCAGGCAACATGTGTATGCCCATAGAAAACCGCAGTGCAATCCATTGATTCCGCAGTTTTTCTCATTTCTTCGGTTCCGTCGTAAAGTGAAAAGCGGTGTCCATGGGTAAAGAAAATCTTATGTCCGGCAACATCCATGGTGCATACAACCGGAACTTTTGCCATGAAGCCTCTTATAGGATATATGTCTGGATCGTTGTTTCCTACAACCACACCTATCACAGGCGGAACACATTGAGCCAGAGTTTCGCTGTCCAGGCACTCTTCAGCAAGGCGGGCAATGTCATTGATTCCGTCTCCGCAGAAAATCATGGCGTCACAACCGCTGCCTGCGTCCGTGATTGCGTTCCTAAGGTTTGCATAGGATCCATGGGAATCTGACAGGACAAGTATCCTTGCCTTTTCTTTCAGTGCGAGATTTTTTATTTCTTCTTCGCTGCCAAGCAGGTACGAGACTTCCTGTAAAAAATTATTCAAACATCACTCCGCTGACTCGATGACAAAATGATTTCTCACCTGGATGCCTGTTTCCCCGTCAACATAACGGTGAACTTTTCTTGTTCCTGCGATGGCCTGCACGTGGGCATGAAGCTCATTGTCAGAAGGAAGACCGGCCGGAAGCACCGCGGCATATTCGATTGCCGAAGAAAGGATGCCAAAGATATCCTTGTCCATCACCTGCTCCTGTTCCTGAAGCTTTGAAGAGCTTTCATGGTCCATCACAAAATTACAGGTTCCTTCCTGTCCAAGAATGTCGTCCTGGGGAAAGAATGAGAAAATATTGAATGTAGGTCTGTTGTCGTGGTTTTCACGGATGCTTGCCAAGGTATAGTGGGTTCCCTCAGGAGCGCCAAAAAGAACTATGCCAAGAGTATTGTTTTCATCCACGATGGAACGGAAATTTGAGATGCGGTTATGCAGGTCATCAGGAAAGACTATCATGCTGACAAGCCCACCGTTCTCGGCAAGCCCGTATTTTTCAGAAAGGAAAGCCTTTGCCTTCCCACAGAATTCACTGTCGTTGTACCCATAGCCAAAGACGACAAAAACAACGCCTTCATCATTTGTCCAAACAGGAGCCTTTGTCACCTGGCCATCGTGGTCGGAAAGCTTAAGCTCCATCACGTCGCCTGAAAGAAGCTCAGGCTGCTCATTTGCATCTTTCTTGCTGCATGACATGATGACAAAAGCCGCAAACACAGCTGCCATCTGCATGAATATATATCTTTTCATCTATTCTATCCCCGTAAAAGTGAAAAAAAGTATACCATATGTTATAATTTATGTCATGAAAGCTAAAACCAAACCAAAACGTAAAAACAAGCCGTTTCAGAACCTTATTGGCATATTCATACTTGCACTTCTTACAGCGGCATCCATAATTCTTTCCAGATTTGAAATGTTCCAGCGTCTTGATTACCGTCTATACGACAACATGCTGGCCCTCATGAAAGAAATCGATTCAAACGAGAATATTGTACTTGTCGATATCGACGATGAATCTCTTGGGCGCATCGGTGCATGGCCTTGGACCCGTGACATAATCGGTGACGCCCTCATCAGGATGAAGGAATTCAACGCAAAGCAGGCCGTATTCGATATTGAATATCTTTCGCCTTCCTCAAAGGGTGTAAACGAAAACCTTGAGACAACAGTAAACGACACATTCAGCGCCGGTGAACAGATGATCTCCGAAGCAGTCTCTGAGTTCGCAGGCGGAATCGAATCCGGCGAGGTTACGAAGATCAATGCCCAGAAAAAAACATCGGAGCTTGTTTCCGAACAGATTGACGGAATCCTCTACGAAATGCAGAGGGACATCACATCGGACTTCTCCAGGGACTACGACGACTATTTCGCAAGATGCATCCAGTTCTTTGGCAACACATCTATGACAGTAAACTTCAGAAACCTTTCCATAAAGAGGGAACCTGAAGAGATCCAATATGCCCACAACAGATTCCTTCTCGACAACGTGGAAGACCCTATGGGACTTATCGTCCAGGGAAACCTTTATTCCACAAGGGAAGAGGATGAGACAGTGGCACGTGGATTCACACCTGCCATGCAGCGTTTCATTTCACGCGGAACAGGCATAGGCTTCACAAACGTTGTCGTAGACAAGGACGGTATCCGTCGTCGCGTAGAGCTTCTGAACCATCACGACGGAAAGTATGCAGGCCAGCTTGCATTCGCACCGCTGACAAAAATCCTGGACATCCAGAGAATCGAGCGTGAAAAGAAATCCTTGAACCTTTATGGCGTGAAGATGCCAGGAGAGGATGAACGCACAGACATCAAAATTCCATTGGACAAGCACGGACGCATGCTCATCAACTGGCTTCACAAGAACTACTATGACAGCTTCCATCACGTTCCTGTATACCATCTCTACAATCTTGACCTTGCGGAACACAGGATCATCGACATCCTTGCTTCCTTTGCAACCGCAGACCTTAGTCCACTTTCAGAGGAAGACGCAGACTATGTTCTCAACACAAACTACTTCCTTTCGGAATACAAGGCACTGGAAAAAAGCAAAAGAAAGATTCTCCTGAAATGTCGCGGCTACACAGAAGACAGCACACCTATCAAAGGCGGAATCACAAAGGCCGACTACAACGTTTACTTTACGGAAAGAGCCGACTTCTTCAAAAACCTTAAGGAATTCACCGACAGCCTTGCTACAGTCCAGTTCTCCGACCAGGTTCCTCAGGTTGCGGAACTTACAAGCAGCGTTGAACATTACCTCAAGGACGAGAACTTGCTTCGTTCGGCATTCAAAGATGCTTTCTGTTTCATCGGAAACTGCGCCACATCCAGCACCGATCTTGGAGCAACTCCATTCATCAAACGTTACGCAAATCTTGGTACACACGCAAACGTGGCAAACACAATCCTCCAGAGAAATTTCATAACGGAGATTGATACAACCTGGGGCATCTGCGCATGTTCCGTATTGATCCTTTCGATTCTTCTTCTTACCTTAAAGATGAGCCCTGGATGGAAAAACGTAGTTGGATTGCTTTACATCATTTTGCCTATCGCCACATTCACAATACTTATGCTTGCATTCAACATCTACATCGCTGCTGTTGTTCCGCTTTTGATGTGCGTGCTGGTTTACGTTTTCGAAGTAACCTTCAACTTCAGGGCAGTCAACGCGGACAAGAAATTCCTGCAGTCTACATTCGGCGCATATGTTGCCCCTGCAGTCGTAAACGAAATCATCAAGAACCCTGACACGGCAAAGCTCGGTGGCGAAAACAAGAACATCACTGCCCTTTTCTCGGATGTAAAGACATTCTCTGGATTCACGGAAACAGTCAACAACGAGGAAGGTGAAGCAAATGGTGCCGTTCGACTGGTTTCAATCCTTAACGGATATCTCGGCTCCCTCAGCGATGCCATCATGGAATGCCATGGTACAATCGACAAATATGTCGGTGATGAAATCGTTTCCTTCTTTGGCGCTCCTGTCGACGATCCTGAAAATGCATATCACGCTTGTCTTGCCGCAATCCGAATGAGGCAGGCAGAGGAAAGATTCAACGAGGAAAACAGAACAAAACTTCCGCTCATGAAAGAAACGGGAGAACCTTTTTTCCTCCATTCCAGAATCGGAATAAACACGGGCCGCATGGTTGTAGGAAACATGGGTACTGACAAAAAGCTTAACTACACGGTCATGGGAAACAACGTAAACCTTGCAAGCCGTCTCGAAGGTACAAACAAGGCATACAATTCCTGGATCATGTGTTCCGACAGCACATGGAAGGAAGCTGACAGCGGTGTTCACAAGGGTGAAATCATAGCAAGAAAAATGGACTACGTTCGCGTCATCAACGTTAAGAAACCTGTTCAGATTCACAACATCCTTGGACTCAAGTCGGAAATGCAGGCAAACCAGATAGAGGCATCTGCACTTTTCAACGAGGGAATGAAGTTCTATCTAAACGGAAGTGAAACCCCTGAAGTGCAGAAAAGCATCGATGACCTCAAGACTGCCTACGCATACTTCAAGAAAGCAAAGGAATGCTATCCTTTTGATGAGTCATCAGACATCTTCATGAAGCGCTGTGCCCATTACATCAAGAAGGGATTGCCACCTGTATGGGATGGTGTTTATACTATGACTTCTAAATAATTAGAAGCATAAACCATGGATAGAGTTAAGACAAAAAAACATACTATGGACATGACAGAAGGACCTGTGCTTTCAAAGATCCTTCTGTTTGCCATACCTCTCATATTTTCAAGCGTCCTTCAAATTCTTTTCAATGCGGCTGACATTGTTGTCGTAGGCAAATTCGTAGGCGACACAGCCCTTGCCGCAGTAGGTTCAAACAGTGCCCTAATAAATCTTGTGACAAATCTTTTCATAGGCCTTTCCATAGGCGCAAATGTTGTCGTCGCTAGAAATTTTGGTGCAAAGAAAGATGAAGACACATCCATTGCCGTCCACACTTCCATCGCACTTGGTTTTACAAGCGGAATAATCCTCACCCTCATTGGCATCATCGGCGCTCCTTTTTTCCTAAAGCTGATGATGACACCAAAGGATGTCTTGCCCCAGGCTGTCCTGTATCTGAGAATAATCTTTTCAGGTATGACATGCATGATGATATACAACTTTGCCAGCGCGATCCTTCGTGCCGTAGGAGATACAAAAAGGCCTCTTTACTATCTTCTCTTTGCAGGACTGCTCAACGTCGTCCTGAATCTTCTTTTTGTCGTAGTCTTCAAACTGTCGGTTGCCGGAGTAGGACTTGCGACAATCATGTCACAGGTAGTTTCATGCGTTCTTGTACTTCGCTGCCTCTCAAAAGAAGAAAGCTCCATAAAGCTATGCATAAGAAAGCTGGCCATAGACAGATCCAAGTTTTTACAGATACTAAAAATCGGACTTCCTGCCGGACTTCAAGGTGTGGTCTTTGCCCTTTCAAACACTGTGATACAGTCATCAGTAAATTCATTCGGATCCATTGTAATGGCAGGTAGTGCGGCCGCCCAGAACGTGGAAGGAATCGTCTACTTTACGATGAACTCTTTCTACCAGGCATGCATAAGTTTTACAAGCCAATGTCTTGGCGCAAAGAAATACAAACGAATCGACAGAGTCCTTGGAATGTCGCTTCTATGCGTTACATGCGCAGGTCTTATTGCTGGATGGACCCTCTATCTAAGCGGAAGGCATATACTTGTGCTGTTTACTGAAAACCCAAATGTAGTCGAAGCCGGAATGGATCGCCTGAGAGTCATTCTTACAACCTACTTCCTTTGCGGTGTGATGGATGTTCTTGTAGGCTCTCTCCGCGGCATAGGTTATTCAGTGATGCCTATGGTAGTTTCCCTTCTTGGCTCCTGCGCCTTGCGACTTGTGTGGCTTGCCACGGTATTCCATATCCCTAGATTCCACGTGACGGAAACAATATACATGTCATACCCTATTTCATGGCTCATCACACTTTCAGTTCACGCAATCTGTCTGGCTGTCCTGAGAAGAAAACTAGACAATTAAAAAAGGCCCCTTTGACAAGGGGCCTTCATTCATTCAACCGCCATGGCGATTAAACCTTAAACTGGTCTACCTGTGAACCAATGTCGTCGATAGCATCTGTCATCTGCTGTGAGATACCAGAAAGTGCTGCACCTGTTTCATTGATCTTTGTCGCACCAGTCGACATTTCATCCATTCCGCTCTTCATGGAAATTGTTGTATCCTGAAGGAGTCTGATTTCTTCAAGGATAGCCTTGTTACCTTCAGACATTTCTTCGGATGCGTTCTTAACCTGAGCCGAGCTGTCGTTCATATGGCCAAGGGCTTCAGAAATCTGCTTAGAACCTTCAGCCTGTTCGTCCATTGCGTTCTTGATTTCCTGGACAAGATTGCTTGTATCGTTCATTCCGTTTGAAACAAGAGCAAAGGCTTCTGCTGCATCCTTTGATACATTAACGATATCTTCGATGTTAGCGGCGATCTTCTGGAGCTGATCACCGATTGTCTTTGTCTGTTCAGCAGAAGTTTCTGAAAGCTTGCGGATTTCGTCGGCAACAACCGAGAATCCCTTACCTGCTTCACCAGCGTGTGCGGCTTCGATTGCGGCATTCATGGCAAGAAGGTTTGTCTGCTCAGCAATAGAAGAAATTACAGCATTTGCTTCCTGGAGAGCTTCAGATTCACTTGCGATTGTCTGGATCTTTACATTTACATCTTCCTGCTTTGCCACACCTTCCGATGCGTTGCGTTCAAGATCTGTAAACGATTTTGCCATTCTTGAAACAGAATTGTTTACGCTGTTGATGTTTCCGATCATCTCTTCAACTGCAGAAGCGGCCTGTGTAACACTGGCACTCTGACCTTCAATCATGCGGTTGAGAGATTCAATGTTTGAAGCGATCTCATTGACTGCACCTGCTGTCTGATGAACGCTGTCTGACTGGGCGTTGATGCTGTTGCCCATGCTTTCGATATTAGCGATGATCTGTGTGATGGAAGCCGATGTATCTTCTGTAGAAGCCCTGAGGTCACTTCCTGAGCGGTCAAGGTCATCCTTTGAACGCTTCATTGTAGAAACAATGCCCTGGAGTTTTTCAGAGAAGTTGTTGAAGCCTTCAACAACACGACCGATTTCATTGTTGTTCTTGCCCTTGAGCTCAATTCTCTTTGTAAGGTCAGCATTACCTGTAGCGATTTCATTGATTGCCTTTTCAACAACCATAAGTGGCTTGACTGCGGAATTGATGAGAACAGCAATGATGAGGAGGAGAACGATTGCTGTCACAATGCTGAAAGTAACAATCAGCTTTGATGTTGCATCTGAAGTTGCAAATACTTCACCGCCATCCATTACGAAAGTCATGTACCACTTTGTATGCTTTACCGGAGTATAGATCATCATCATTTCTGCAGGAAGCTTTTCATAGAAGACCGTTGTCTTTCCATTGAGAGAATCGATGAATGATTCCATTCTTGAAGATGTGACTGTATCCTGGCGTGCCATTTCAATGTTTCTCATGTCACCAGATGTGGCGATAGGATCATGCTCTGAAGAATAAAGTGTTCCGATACCAGTAGCGCCGACATGAATGCCATCAACAATGTGGCTCAAGTGTTCGATGAGGATGACAGCACAGAAGAAACCGATTCTGTCACCGTCCACGTCTACAGGACGGCAGACGTGAAGAACTGTCTTGCCTGTTGTCTTTGATGTAACAGGATTGTCTACATAGAAATTCTTTCTCTGAACCATGATTGCCTGGAAATAGTCACGATCCTTGACGTTTGTATGGGAACCAATATCAGAATCAAAGTTACCATCCTTGTCAACGAAAGCAACATAGTCAAAGTCTTCTGGACGGATATCCTCATTTGCACGAAGCCATGAAACAATCTCTTCCGGATCCTTTGTCTTGTTGATATGGTTCTTTGTATAGGTTGCAAGTTCGGCGTTATATTCATCGATCTTTGCTGTAACCTGGTCGCTGAAGAGTTCTGTCATTTTTGAGTATGCATCTTCAGAAGTCTTTTTCATCTCGCTCTTGGTATAATTTGAAATTACCAGAAGCTGAATTGCGTTAAGCAATATAAATGCAGCTGCAATAGTAATAAGGAGTTTTACTACAAGCTTGCCTTTCTTTTCCTTTTTTTCCATAAATCCTCCGGGATCATTAGCTGAAAATTATCTCTCTTATATATTATCGCCTAAATTTTCCATTTTTCAAGGTAATTTACAGATAAAATATCATGTTACTTTCCCGGATTCATATAGCCATTGAACTCGGGGAAAGGAAGGCGGCGGCATATGTTCCGCATGATGTTTGCTTTTTTTGAGAAATTTAGTATCTTCTATATAAATAATTTTTCAGGGGACTATCATGGCAAAGAAACCTACACCTATCACATTGCTCTGCGGTTATCTTGGAGCAGGAAAAACAACTCTCATGAACCAGGTTCTTTCCAATCAGGAAGGATATAAAGTTGCGGTCATCGTCAATGACATCGGCGAAGTAAACGTCGACGCAAAACTCATCGCAGACGGAGCAAAGATCACAGATACAACAAGCATCGTTCCTATGACAAACGGATGCCTTTGCTGCACACTCAAGAGCGACATGGTAAAGAACATCGAAAACCTCATCAAAAGCGGAAAATTCGACTACATCATGATAGAAGCTTCCGGTGTATGTGAACCAATGCCAATCGCACAGGAACTTGAGCTCATCAAGAACGGAAAACTGGACAATGTTGTCGGTGTCGTAGACGCAGCTCGCCTTGTTGACGAGTTTGCAGGCGGAGACAAGCTTCTTGCAAAGGAAGCCATCGGCGACGAAGACATCGAAAGCCTCCTTGTTCAGCAGATTGAATTCTGTTCTACACTCATCATCAACAAGAAGGACCTTGTTACAGAAGACCAGTTCAAGAAGGTACGCAAGGTAATTGAAGTCCTCCACCCTGGAGTAAACATCATCGAGACAGACCACGGAAAGGTTGAGGTATCAAAGATCATGGGCACAGGCTCATTTGAGTTTGATTCAGTCTATGCGAGCGCAGGTTGGTGCAAGCATCTTGAAGAAGACGAAGTTGAAGATGAGCACGCCCATGAGGAACACGAGCATCACCACCACGACCATGACCACGAGGAACATGAACATCATCATGATCATGACCACGAACATGAGCACCATCATCATGACGACGATGATGACGACCATGACAATCCAGCACACGGTGAAGAAGGCCACAAGTGCGGATGCCACTGCAAGCATCACCACCATGAACACAAGCACGAAGGTGAAAGCGAAGACGAATATGGAATCGGAACATTCATCTACTACCGCCGCAAGGCATTTGACCGCCAGAAGCTGGACGAATATGCAAACAAGTGGCCTCGCAACATCATCCGCTGCAAGGGCTTGATGTGGTTCAGCGACGAACCTGAGATGGCTTGGGTTTTCGAGACTTCAGGTCGCCAGATTTCCGCAGGCTACAGCGGACAGTGGGTTGCCGCATGTCCTGCAAAGGAACAGAAGGAAATCCTTGAGGCAAATCCTAAGATCAAGGAAGAATGGGATGAAACTGTCGGCGACAGAATGATCAAGCTCTGCGTCATCGGTCAGAACCTGGACAAGGCAAAGATCAGCGCTGAACTCGACGCCTGCCTGGCATAATTTTGCAACGAAGCAATCCACAAGCCAGTAAACAAAGGCGTGAATGGATTGCTTCGTCGCAGGCTCCCCGCAATGACGAAAGCCACCTCCAGAACGACATTGACATGTGCCGTCATTGAGAACCGGGAACCGACGTACCCCCCCACTTGAACAAATCCTTACAATAAATAAAATTCATTCCATGAATCTTCTTTCCATCAGCGGTCTTGCAAAACTCAGCCGCGAAAATTATTTATTTACTGACGTGACCTTCGGACTCAACGAGGGGGACAAGGCTGCCCTCATCGGACGCAACGGAACAGGAAAATCTACCCTCCTCAACACAATTGCAGGTGTCCTTGAGCCGGACCGTGGAACCGTCGTCATCAACAAGGAAGCTGGTGTCTCATTCCTTCCGCAGAATCCAGTGTACGACAGGAACGACACAATCCGCGACCACGTGTTCAAATCAGACAGCCCAAAACTCAAAATCATCCGCGACTACGAAGAGATCTGCCTTAAGCTTGAAGATTCAATCTCGGACAGCGTCCAGAAAAAATTCGATGAGCTTACAGTCAAGATGAATGCCGGAGACCTCTGGAACTACGAGGCACAGGTAAAATCCATCCTGAGCACCCTTGGCATCAACGACATGGACCGCAAGATGGGTGAGCTTTCAGGCGGAATGATAAAGAAGGTCGCCCTTGCCCAGGTTCTTGTAGAAGACACAAAGCTCCTTTTGCTTGACGAACCTACTAACCATCTGGACATCAGCACCATATGGTGGCTCCAGAACTATCTTGCAGAGACAAAACGTTCAGTCCTCATGGTGACCCACGACCGCTACTTTCTTGATGCTGTCTGCAACAACATCTATGAGCTTGACCGCAACCGAGTGAAACTATATGTAGGAAACTATTCAACCTATCTTGAAAAGAAAGAAACAGAAGCAGAAATTGAAGCCAACACAGAACGACGCATTGAATCCGTCCTCCGCTTTGAAAGGGACTGGCTGCGTCGTGGACCTTGTGCCCGCGGAACAAAAGCAAAGGCAAGAATCCAGCGCGACATGGCTTTGATCAACCGCGAGAAATTCCAGGAAGACAAGGGATTCACATTCCATGTTGAAGGACGCCGTCTTGGAGGAAAGGTCCTTGAGCTCCACAACATCACAAAGAATTACGAAAAAGGTTTCGCCGAAAGCGCGCAGCTTAAGACAGGAAGCCATCCGGTCCTGAAGAATTTCTCATACACCTTCAACAAGGGAGAAAAAATCGGAATCTTCGGTGACAACGGAAGCGGAAAGACAACCTTGCTCAACATCATCACAGGAAAGACCCAGGCAGACGAAGGCTCCGTAGTAAAGGGAGACAATACTTTCCTTGCATACTATGAGCAGAATCCTGCTTTTGAGAACACGAGCCTTACAGTCCTTGAATACATTAAGGAAGCCGCAGACATCATGAAGACTGCAGACGGAACTGTCCTGAGCGCAGGGCTTTTCCTTGAGCAGTTTGGCTTTGAAGGAAGGATACAGCACAGCGCCGTAAGCACTTTGAGCGGTGGAGAAAGAAAGAGGCTCTACCTTGTCCGTCTTTTGATAAGCAATCCTAACTTCATCATCCTTGACGAGCCGACAAACGACTTTGACATCTTCACCATGAACATCCTTGAGAAATTCCTTCTGGATTTTGGAGGATGTCTTTTGATCGTAAGCCACGACCGTTACTTCATGGACAAGGTAGCGGACACAATGTTCGTGCTGGAAAACGACGGAAGCGTCTCAGGCTTTGTAGGCAAATGTTCGGAATACATCGACTATCGCGAAGAAAAGCGGGCTGCAGAAAAAGAAGAGATGAAGGCGCAGATTGCGGCAAGCAAGGCAGCGGAGGCGGCCGTATCCACCCCAGGAGCCCAGGCTGCAAGCTCAGGCAACACAGCCCCGGAAAAGAAACGCAAATTGTCTTTCAAGGAACAGAAGGAATTTGAGGAGCTTGAAAAGAACATTGCAGACTGGGAAGAAAAGAAAGGCCAGCTTGAAGTGGCCATGGGTGACAGCGATTATGCGAAAGCCCAGGCCGCCGGCAAAGAATATTCACAGCTGGAAGAAAAACTGACGGCAGCCTACGAGCGATGGGAAGTCCTTGCTGAACTTGCTTAACGGCACTTGGAAAGATATTTTTTCAATTCCTTAAGGTAGTCCTCTCCTGTCTGGGAGAGGATTATGTTTTTCTTGGTTATATAACCGATCTCCATCTTGCTGTTTGGGTTTTCCTTGTCCGCCTCGAATGGAACGGCGACAAAATCACTTCCGTTGAGTTCCTCGCAGATTATGCCTGAACAAAGCGTATAGGCGTTGAGTCCAACCATGAGGTTCAGGTTTGTTGCGCGGTCGGTTGTCTTGATGATCTTTGGATATTCATTTTCCGTAAGGATCTCTTCCGCATAATAGAAAGCGGAAGACGCGTTCTGGTCGAACATAAGACAAGGATAATCCCTGAGCTGGTCAAAGGAAATCGACTTCTCCTTTGCGAGGGGATGCTTCTTCCATAGATAGACATAGGCATCGCAGGTTATGAGTTTTTCAAAGATCAGATCATTGGCATTGAGGATCTTGGACATGGCCTTTCCGTTGAAGTCGCTCATGAAAAGAATTCCGATTTCACTGCGGCCTGTGGCAACATCCTCCACGACAGTAAGGGTACGAGTCTCGTTGATGGCGAATTCATATTCCGACGTGTCGAATTTCTTGACCATCTCCACGAATGATTTCACGGCAAATGAATAATGCTGGCATGAGACGGCGAAATGCTTCTTGCGCCTGTTTTTGTTTTCATCTCCAAAACGATCGACCAGGTTCTCATACTGGGCATAGACCTGCCTTGCATACTGGAGGAATTCCTTTCCTTCCGTAGTGAGGCTTATCCCCCTTGAGGACCTATTGAAGATGGTGATGCTGAATTCATTCTCAACATCCTTGATGGCTGCTGTAAGTGATGGCTGGGATACGTAAAGAGTTTCGGCAGCCTTGTTTATGGAACCTGTTTCTGACACACCGATTATGTATCTAAGCTGTTGCAATGTCATATGATGTCCTTGATCTATTCTTGATTATTCGGAGATGAGTTTCACAGTGACTTTTTCAAATCCAAATCCTTTTACTGTCGCTGTGACAAGTTCTGAAAGATGGCTGTCCGCTTCCTTGAGCAGCCCACGACGTTCTGCCGCAAGACTGAAATCCGCCATGGCCATCTGGATCTCATTGAAGATCTCCTGTGTCGTTATAGGAACAAAGATGCTTGTCTTTTCATCGAAGACTTCCTGGGATACCAGGGTGTTGTCAAGGATCTCGCAATGAGGAATCTTTATCACAACATCCTTGCCGTTGTTCTCGATCGATATCTCTGACTTTGAAAGATCCTCGACACCGACCCTTATTACACCTGAATATTTGATGATGGAATAGGACTTAGCCATTCCGCCTGCACCACGCTTCTTGATGCTCACGATGTCGCTGTAGGTGTTCTTTAGCGTAGTAAGTTCCGCCACATGCAGAACCTGGTTTGTAAGCGCCTGATGTGTCTTCTCGATCTTGGTCTCGAACATTTTCCTATATGACATGAAACCAAAAACAGCGCCAAAGGCGACGACAAGAATCAAGAGTGCGATCTTAAACTTCATCAATTTCTTCATGATGACAGTATAGCACTTATTGAAAGTTCTCGCTTGTTTTTAGGCCGATTTTTCATTACTTTTATCTATATGAACCAGCTTGTCAGAACAGAAAATGAAACCGTGATCCTGAACCTGAACATGACCCAGGAAGCATTTGCAAAAACAAGATTCGCCGAAAAGCTCAAGGAGAAAGGTGTTCTTGCGGAATTTGAAAATGGAACATGGAACCTGAACCCATGGACCTTTGATGAGACCATGGAAAAAGACGGCCTCATTTTTCTTGCTGGAAAGGCTTTCGACGGAACCCCTGCGGCCTGCATCTTCGAGACTGGCACACCTGAAGAAATCCACAAGGCTGCCATAGCCATATGCGGTGTGCTTGAGGCCGCTGTAAAATCAAAGGCTCCACTTGCGAACATCGGCGCCGGCGGAACCATGATTTCAAAAGACTGTTCGAAAGTGCTTTTCCTTCCATATAATTTCTGGACAACAGCCGCCATGTCATCAGGCGACGAGACCTACAGCAACCTCAACGGAAAATACATATGCAACAGCGTCAACAGGGAGATCTCATTGAGGTTCACCCAGGCGGTCCTTGCATACCGCACCATGGCAGGGAAATTTCCCTTCACTTCGACAGACTCAAAGCAGCGCGGAACCGACATAACTGACGGCAACTACAGTCCGCTCAGATGGACAGTTCCAGGACTTGGGAAAACTCTGTACAGCTTCACCGAGGCTGCCCTTGGCCTGCATCCTGCAGACTATCCGGCAAAGGCTTTCGCCGACTACAAGGAGCCACAGCTGTCCCAGAAAGAAATTGAGGAATTCCATGGGAAGGCCCTGGCACACGCGGCTGAACGGGCAAAGCATGTAAAGTCCCGCAGATTCATCAGGGAAAGAAAGACGGTGATGATCGTAGCCGTGGCAATAGCAGCGGTCGCCCTTCTTGTGGCAGGCCATCTACATTCCACAGCGATGGAAAAACCTACGACCACAGGACTTACTTCCCTTGAGACGGTCCAGATGTATTACACCGCCGTCAACGAGCTGAACGTAGATGCCGTACAGGCCTGCACAAAGAACCTTTCATCAAAGGTGGATGCCGTAAGCGGAGTGTTCCTTACATCGCGCACCAGGTCCATGTACAACCGCCTCACCGACACCATCACGCCTGCAGCCTTCATGATAAAGAACCAGACGCTCCACAACATCTACGGGCTTTCACAGTTTTCCGTAGACGGAAAGGAAGCAAGCCTTGTCCTTGAAGGTCCAAGAAAGAACACAAGACCTGAGCCGCTTGCGGAAGAAGACGGAACAAAACTCAGCGAAGGCGACAGAAGAAATTTTACAGCCACCTATTACCTCTGGGACACGACAGGAGAAGACCTCCTTGCAGTCATGGCAGCAACAGACAATGTGGGCCTTGTCTACACAAAAGGAAGATGGCTCATCGATGAACTGGAAAGCAAGGTAAGCGCCCGGGAGTTCCGCCTGTCGGAATTCATCGAGGATTATGGGCAGTGCAGGCTTCCGGAAAACTTCACCAAGGAAGACACTATGAACGCCATAGATTCCCTCAAGGCAAAGTACGATTTCCTTCCGGTTGAGCACGAAATCGACGAAGGATTCATCTATTTGAAGAAACTCAGCGCATTCCGCTTTGAATAATATAAATGACAAATTTACATTTTTTGTCATATTGACATTTTTCATAAATCTGTTAATATGTTTTTAATAATTCGGAGGCTACTATGGCTAAATATGAATACAATCTGGACAAACAGCACCAGAAGGGAAAGCTTCATGCAATCGAAAGAATCAACGCACTCTGCGACAAGGATTCCTTCAATGAAATTTACTCTGGCGCACGCCACACATGTACAAGTTTCGGCATGGAAAGCAAGGACATTCCTTACGACGGCGTAATCACAGGCTTTGGTACAATCAACGGAAAGAAAGTTGCAGTTTATGCACAGGACTTTACAGTTCAGGGAGGATCCCTCGGTAAGGTTCACGGCCAGAAAATTGCAGAACTCATAGAAATGGCAATCAAGGCAAAGTGCCCTGTAATCGGCGTTAACGATTCGGGTGGAGCTCGTATCCAGGAAGGCGTTGACGCTCTCTGCGGTTACGGTGACCTTTTCTACCAGAACGTACGTGCTTCAGGTGCAGTTCCACAGATTTCAATCATCGCTGGACCTTGTGCTGGTGGTGCAGTTTACTCACCTGGACTTACAGACTTTATCTTTACAATCGATTCAATCAGCCAGATGTTCATCACTGGACCTAAGGTTGTAAAGGCAGTTATGTTCATGGACATCACAGCAGAAGACCTTGGTGGTGCTTCGATCCACTCTCAGAAGTCTGGTGTCGCACACTACCGCTGCCCGACAGAAAAGGACTGCTACGAAAAGGTACGCAAGCTTCTGGACTACATTCCACACTACTACGGCGAAGAAATCGTAGCAGATGCAAAGTTCAAGTTTGACGAAAAGAAGAACGCAAAGAAGATCGGCGAGATCATTCCAGAAGAAAGCAAGAAGCCATACAACATGCACGACGTAATCAACTGCGTTGTCGACGAGGACAGCTTCTTTGAAGTCATGGAAGAATTCTCTCCAAACGCAATCACAGGTTTTGCAAAGATCGAAGGAAAGAGCGTTGGTATCATCGGAAACAACCCTGCAGGATGGGGTGGCGTTCTTAACTGCGACGCTTCAGACAAGATCGCTCGTTTCGTTCGCTACTGTGACGCATACAATGTTCCACTCGTTAACTTCGTTGACGTTCCAGGATTCATCCCGGGACCACAGGAAGAACAGAAGGGTATCATCCGCCACGGTGCAAAGGTTATCTACGCATACAGCGAAGCAACAGTACCAAAGGTAACAATCATCACACGCAAGTCTTACGGTGGAGCTTACATCGCAATGTGTTCAAA
>JAGHUO010000053.1 GCA_018064785.1 Candidatus Treponema equi | reverse complement strand
CTTAAGGAAATTCAGGATGTAATCTCAAAGATCGATCCTCTTCCAGGAGCAAAGGAATTCCTTGATACACTCCGCTCAAAGTGCCAGACAATCATCATCAGCGACACATTCAGCCAGTTTGCAGGCCCTCTTATGAAGAAGCTTGGCATGCCTACTATTTTCTGCAACGAACTTGTTGTAGCACCTAACGGCGAAATCACAGACTTCAAGATGAGATGTCCACAGTCAAAGCTCACAACAGTAAAGGCTCTCCAGTCTTGTGGATTTGAGACAGTGGCAAGCGGCGACAGCCACAACGACCTTGCCATGATCAAGGCAAGCAAGGCAGGATTCCTCTTCCGTTCGACAGACCAGATCAAGAAGGACAATCCAGAGCTTGAGGCTTTTGAAGAATACGATGATCTTCTCAAGGCAATCCTCAAGGTTGTTGAAGCATAATCTGCTTTAGTTTGACTAAAAACAAAAAAAGGTACGAAATTAAATTTCGTACCTTTTTTTGTTATAGGCATTTATTCCAGATTAGAACAATCCGCTGATTACGCCGTTGTCATCAACATCGATGTTTTCTGCGGCAGGAACCTTTGGAAGTCCAGGCATGTCTACAATGTCACCTGCGAAAGCGACTACGAAACCTGCACCGCTGTAAAGCTGAACATCGCGAACAGGGAATGTATATCCGCTTGGTGCACCAAGAGCCGATTTGTTGTGGCTGATGGAATTCTGTGTCTTTGCCATACAGACAGGAAGATTTCCATAACCTGCCTTTTCATATTCAGAAAGCTTCTTGAGTGCCTTTGCATCGAATTCTACATGTGCTGCACCGTAAATGTCTTTTGCAAGAGTCTCGATCTTTTCCTTGAAAGAAGCATCAAGAGGATAGATGTTCTTGAATTCTGATGGCTTGTCGCAGAGTTCAACAACCTTTTCAGCAAGGTCCTTTGTACCTTCTCCGCCTTTGCCCCATCCTTCACAAAGAATTGCTTCGCTTCCGCATTCCTTTGCAAGCTTCTGTACAAGTTCCACTTCTGCGTCAGTATCTGTGATGAACTTGTTTACGGCAATTACGCAAGGAAGTCCAAACTTCTTCATGTTGTTTATATGGGCCTTTACATTTTCAAAGCCTGTTGTGATTGCCTCAAGATTCTCAATGCCAAGATCAGCCTTAAGCACGCCACCATGCATCTTGATAGCACGGCATGTTGCTACTATTACTGCTGCACTTGGAACAAGACCGTGCATGCGGCATTTGATGTCAAAGAATTTCTCTGCGCCAAGGTCAGCGGCAAATCCAGCTTCAGTCACAACATAGTCACCAGTTGCAAGGGCACAGAGTGTTGCGTTGATCGAGTTGCATCCGTGGGCGATGTTTGCGAAAGGTCCACCGTGGATGAAGGCAGGATTCTTTTCCAAAGTCTGAACAAGGTTAGGTCTGATTGCATCCTTAAGAAGAGCTGCGATGGCACCAGTGCACTTGAGCTGTCCGAATGTTACGTTTTCTTTTGTGTATGTCTGGCCGATGATGATGCGGCTGATTTTTTCCTTAAGTTCAGTAATGTTCTTTGAAAGACATACAATAGCCATGATTTCAGAAGCTACGGAAATCTGGAAATGGCTCTCACGCGGAACACCGTCAATGCGGCTTCCGAGACCAAGGATCACATTGCGGAGTGCGCGGTCGTTAAGGTCCACACAGCGCTTCCATGAAATTGTTCTTGGATCAATGTTAAGTGTGTTTCCCTGCTGAAGGTGGTTGTCGATGAGAGCTGCCATAAGATTGTTTGCAGCAGTGATTGCATGGATGTCGCCTGTAAAATGGAGATTGATGTCTTCCATTGGAACAACCTGGGCATATCCACCACCACAAGCTCCACCCTTGATGCCAAAACAAGGTCCAAGTGAAGGTTCGCGGAGAGCAATGACAGTTTTCTTTCCGATACGGTTGAGACCATCACCCAGTGCTATTGTGACTGTAGATTTTCCTTCTCCAGCAGCGGTTGGTGTCATGGCTGTAACTAAAACAAGTTTTCCCTTCTTTCCGGAGGACTGAAGTGAGTTCAATTTGTCAAAAGTAACTTTGGCCTTATAAGATCCATAAAGATCAAGATCCTTTTCTTCAAGACCAATTTTTGCTGCAACTTCTGTCACAGGTACCATCACATTTTTCTGAGCGATTTCAATATCTGTCATCAATAAACTCCGTACTGATAAAAAAGAATGGGGAACCAGAAAGCAATTTTTTGCCTTGACCGGTTCCCCATTATAGAAGAAATAAAGAATTATTTCAATTTTAGATCATTCGCATGCTGAATCTGCTGCGATCTTACCGTAGATACAGATATCAGCAACAGCATTTCCGCCAAGACGGTTTCCACCGTGGATTCCACCAGTTACTTCACCTGCAGCATAAAGTCCAGGAACAGGATTTCCCTTTGAATCAAGAACTTCTGCCTTTGTATTGATAACGATACCACCCATTGTGTGATGGATTGCAGGTCCAATTTCACAGGCGTAGAAAGGCCCTTTTGTAAGTGGACGAGGCATTTCATTGGCTTTTCTTCCAAGTGGGTCGTTTCCGCTTGCCTGGATCTGTGCATATTCAGCCATTGTTGCTTCAAGTACATCAGCAGGAACTTCAAGCTTACCTGCAAG
>JAGHUO010000030.1 GCA_018064785.1 Candidatus Treponema equi | reverse complement strand
GAATCATAAATAAGTTTTCTGAACTCAGTAAATTGTGAGTCTGTAAGCAAATCTGACATAATAAAGATTATAAGGCGGAAAATTTGATTTGTAAACTTTTGGAGAAAAAAATATAACAATATGATTGTATTTATAAAAAAATCCCCGTTTTTACGGGGATTCATCATCAGTTCCAGAGGTTTGCAGGATTTACCGATCTTCCGTTCTTGTAGACCGCAAAGTGAAGGTGAGGACCTGTAGACATACCTGTGTTGCCTACTTTTCCGATCCTTGAGTTGGTGTCAACAAAGGCACCCTTCTTTGTCGTGATGGAATCCATGTGTCCGTAAAGCGACTTGTAGCCTGAGTGGTGGGCGATGACAACGTAGTTTCCGTATACGTCGCTCCATCCGGCAGTCACAACTTTACCTGGGAGGGCGGCATAGACTGTCGTTCCCTTTGCGCAGGCCATGTCGATTCCGCCGTGATATGTGCGTTTTGAAGCGTCGAAAGGATTCTTTCTCCATCCGAACATTGATGTGAAGTAGTAGCGGTTCTTGAGAGGTCTCTTGAAGAGGTCTCCGTTGATTTCCTGTCTTGTGATCCAGTCAAGCTCTGCATATGGAACAAAGAGGGATTTCCCGGCTGTGAGAGGTTCCTTGAGGCTGATGTTGTTTACGCTTGAGCATTTGTCCGCATCAACCTTGTATTTTTCTGCGATTGTCTCGATTGTTTCTCCGTCGCTGTGTACTGTGTAGAGGATTCCTGGCAAAGACGGAATCTTAAGGTACTGTCCGATCTGTATGAGACGTGATGAGCGGATGTTGTTGACACTGATGATGGTGTCCTGTGTGATTCCGAATTCATCAGCGATGTAGCCGATCATGTCGCCTTTCTTTACGCGGTATGAAATGTATGAAAGCTCGCTGTCGTCCTGCATGTAGTTGCTCTGGCCAAGATCAACGAGACCTGTGTCTTCTGTGATTTCTGAAATTGCTTCTTCAATGTGGTTGGATACCTGTGAGTCAAAACCACCGCGACCCACTGAATTCTTGAAGTGAACTATTCCGAATGTTATGCCTGTAACAAAGGCGGCCACTCCCACGACGGCAGCTCCGCACATTATTCCGTATTTTAAATAAGCCTTCATTTTGTATCCACTATACCACATATATGTTAAATCCTCAACAAAAGTTTCTATAATAATTACTTCTTTCCAAGGCCGATGAGGTAGGTCTCAAAGGACTCCTGGCGGCAGGCTTCCGGCTTGAATCCCTTTGCCTGGGTGAAGGTTTCCCTCATTTTCATCAGGAGCTTCTGCTGGTCCCCGTTCTGGAAGATCTTTACGCAGAAATTTGCCCCCGGCTTGAGCATTGTCTGGGCATACCAGATAGCCATCTCAACAAGTGCCTTGGAACGCAAGGTGTCCACCACGCGGTTTCCCGTTGTAAGAGGTGCGGCGTCGCATACAACAAGGTCGTATGGTCCTTCCGCCTTGATTTTTTCGCGGATTTCTTCGCTCAGAAGGTCGCCCTGGAAAAAGACAAGGTTGTTTGCCCTTACATCTTTTGCCAGGGGATTGAGGTCGCAGGAGACTACTTTTCCTGATTCGCTGATGTTGCGCAGGAGCCAGGTCGTCCAGCTGCCGGGAGCGGCACCAAGATCAAGGACAACGCTGCTTTTTTTTAGCATTCCGAATTTCTGGTCGATTTCCTGCAGCTTGTATACGCTTCTTGCAGGATATCCTTCCTTGAATGCTTTCTGAGACCAATAGTCGGGTTTTGCATAACTGTTCTGTTTAGACGGCATACAT
>JAGHUO010000017.1 GCA_018064785.1 Candidatus Treponema equi | reverse complement strand
CCTGGACATCCGCCGCCGCTGCCTATGTCGCCGACTTTTGTTCCGTCTTTGATATATGATGCAAGATGAGGAGCCGCAGCAAGGGAATCAAGGACATGGTTTATATAAAGTTCATCTTCGCTGTCAGCCTTCATGAGGTTGTATGTCTTGTTGAATTCCATCACACAGCCGCAGTAGATCTCAAGCTGCTTTATCTGCTCTTCAGAAAAATCAAGTGAAAGCTTTTTTAGCCCTTCTGAAAGTTTTGCGTTCATTGCCATTTCCTATTTTTCACCAAGGTCGATGAGAAGTTCCATCTTCCAGTCAGGATCCGTCGTACGCATTGTGACAAGATTGCCTGTGCGCATTGCCGACATCTCAGGTCTCTTTGACAGCTGGTATAGGAATGAATATTCATTGAGGTAATCCTGGGTTACTGCCGTCGCCGCATTGTAGTTTACGACGCCATGGACATCACGTGAATTCTTGAAAAGCATGTGGAATGTCTCGGTCCTGTTCTTGCCGTCGCTCATGTAACGGCGGTCACCGGTGACAAGAAATGATCCGTCATGCTGTATGTCCGAGATGTAGATCTTTCCGCAGGTCTTGAGAATGTCGTAGTCGTTTACATTAAAGCGTAGGATTCTTGAAGCAGCCTTTTCCGCGGCCGATGAAAGTGTGTTGCTTGAAACGACAGGAGCCGAAGCAACGATGGTGACAGGAGCCCTTTCCGGAATTTCCTTTGTTTTTTCCTTGATCTCCTCAATCTCAGAAAGAACCTTCTCAAGGATTTCCTTTGTCTCGCTTGTTGTCTGTGTCGTATAAAGATTTCCAAGAAGTCCCATGCTGCTCAGTGTGGAAATCTCATTTGCCGTGATGGAAGATGCCAGCTTTTTTTTCTTTTCGTCAGACTTGCTTTTATCATCTCCATTGTCGGTGACCATTTTCTTGTCGTCTACCTTTGCCTTCTTTTCAGAATTCTGCTGAGGGTAAGACGGAATATAGAAACCACTGCCAATGGATGGCGACGAAATTGTCGGCATGCTTGGAGAACTGATTGATGGAAAAGCACTCTGTGCATAAAGAACTGAGGCAGCCATAGAGACCGCCACAGTCAATGCAGTAATTTTCTTAGAGACTGGCAAGACTTTCCTCCACGTATTCAAGACGCTGTGTAAGTTCACTGATTGTTCTTGTAAGGCGTGCGCGTTCTTTTTCAAGTTTCTCTTTTGGATCAACTTCCTTTGCTTTTTTCTTCATCATGGCGATTACGCTGTCAGGACTTTTACCGCTTTTGATTGCCTCAACAGCCTTTGCCTTTTCATCCGGCCTTTTGATACCGGCAACAATCTTCATGTTGTCGTAGCCAAGCTCGGCATTCTCGTCCGAAAGCATTCCAACTTTTTTTACGGACTTGACTGTTGTACGCGGAATCTGAAGAACACGGTCAATGTAGTCTTCATAACGGATGTTTGCCTGTTCGCAGAGAGCCTGTGCCTTGATCAAAGTACGTCCAAGTTCAAGCATGATCTGTCCGTTTGGACCGATGTATTTTTCCTTGATTTCCTTTGTGAGGGCCTCAAGTTCAGGAGAAAGGGTCATGTCCAGTTTGTAGTAACCCTTCTGTTCCGCAACCTCAAGCAATGCATGGAACTTTGCCCAAAATGCGTTTGTGTGGCTCTTTGAACAATGTGGCGGTTCCTTTCCACCATTGGCAATGATGTTCTGCTCATTTGTCAGGTGATGTGTATATTCGTGAATCGCAGTATAGATCAGCTCGTTGTCTGTCTTGAAGTTCTTGTTGTGAAGAAGGATTTCCCTTGTATCAGGCTTATAAAGGCCATTGACCCTTTTGCTGTCCTTTCCTGTCATGATGACAGTAAAATCCAGTTCAGAATTCTCAATATCCAGGAGCATTTCCTTGATTTTTTTGTTATCCATAGGACAAGATTATAGTCAAAAAAAGGGGGAATTTCTAGTTGAATGGCGCGTCAAAACCTTTTTGGAAGACAAACCGTGACCTCAAATGTTCCGCCTGAAGAATCCGCATTGAAAACTCCATGATACTTTTCAACAATGTGATGGACGTTTTTCAATCCGATGCCATGGATTCCGCCGTCATTCTTTGTAGTCAGATATCTGCCACCCTTCATTTCGACTTTTGCAAAATGATTGCTTATGTTCAGTATGTTGAAC